>CAYFRV010000068.1:0-8776 GCA_964345495.1 uncultured Bacteroidales bacterium
AAACGACTTTTTGGACAGCCCCGGAAAGCAATAACATAGGGTGAAGCAAAGCGAAACCCTATGAAGAAGAAAGTACACACCATTAAGCTCTGAAAGAGCAAAATCTATTTTATCATAAGCAAAAAATAAAGAAAACCAGCATGTTATATAAATACTAAAAAGTAAATAACAATAAAATTGTTAAAAAACTTGACTGGAATATTAGTAACCTCAGTTGACACACCTAGTTCGGGAAAAGTAAGATTAAGTCCATTACAGCAATTTAACAATGCAACAATTTAACAATAGAACAATATTAATATTGAAACTAATTAATATATAAATACGTTATTTAGTTCAATTGACGCTATAATTAATTTGTTGCTGATTATTGTGAAGTATGGAAGAAAATGATTTATTGAAAAAACTCTATAAGCAAATAGATGCTTTAAAGCAAGAAAATAAACTCCTTAGGGAAAAAGTTAAAGACCAGAATCTAAACCACCCGGAAACAAATCCCTCTGATAATTACAAACATGTTCAGCCTTTATCTAGCCGCAACTTATTCGATAACATAACAGATATGGTTTGTATTATCGATAAAGAAGGTAATTTCCACAGAAAAATTGTGGAAAACATGACGGAATTAATCAGTATAACAGACCACAAAGGGAAATTTTCCTATGTCAGTCCTTCTCATTATCAAATATTAGGATACACCCCCGAGGAATTAAAAGGAAGGTCTATATTTGACTTTCTACATCCAAAAGATACAGCAACGATTTACTCGCTCTTCAAAGAAAAAATTAAAAAACAATCATCCGGAACAACGGAATACAGGTATCAAACGAAAGACGGAAAATATCTATGGATGGAATCTTTTGGAAAAACCCTTCTGGACGAAAATAATAAGTCAAAAGGTGCTATATTTACTACACGGGAAGTTACAAAACAGAAAGTTGCTCATGAAAAGTTAACCTTTCTGTCTGAATCAGGCACCAAATTCTTACAAATTCCTACTGAAGAAGAACTTTATCAATATATCGGAAGAAAACTGAAAAATAAATTCCGGAAAGCCATAATAACAGTAAATTCATATAATTCAGAAAACCAATCGCTTTCAACCGAATTCGTAAAGGGCCGTGATAACCAACTGTCTAAAATCAGACAGATGACAGGAAAGCACCCTGCAGAGATGAGTTATAAAGTCTCTCCTGAAGACAGTAACCTTATGAGCGGTAAGTTGAAGTATCTATCCTTACAAACATTCAACTACAATTTCAGAGACCTTCCCGGTAAAACCATAAAAAAAATAAAAGAGCATTTTGGCTTCGAGCATCTATATTACATAGGACTTTGTATAGGAAACGAAATTTTTGGTAGTATCTCAATAATTACCCCGGATGAGGAAGTGAAAGACTTCAAAAAAACACTTGAACTATTTGCCCGCCAAGCTTCTCTTGCTCTATACCGAAAAAAGATCGAAAAACAGTATTTCAATGCCAAGAAAAAAGCAGAAGAGTCTGACCGTCTGAAATCGGCTTTTCTGGCAAACATGTCACATGAAATAAGGACTCCGATGAACGGAATTCTTGGTTTTTCACAATTATTAAAGGCCAAATCTTACCCACCGGAAAAAGAATCGCTCTTCCTGACACAGATTATTAATAACAGCAAACAACTCTTAACCCTGATAAATGATATTATAGATATCTCCAAAATCGAAGCACACCAGCTAAAAATCAACGAAACAGAAATAAACTTAAATGTCGTAGTGGATGAACTTTTTAACCTCTTCGATAAAGAGAGAAATGAAGAATTAAAACTCATTTCATATAAAGGTTTAAAAGAAGAAGAAAGCAATGTGGTTACCGACCCGGATCGATTAAAACAAGTAATGAATAATCTGCTAAGCAACGCTTTAAAATTTACCGAAAGCGGCTCTGTTACATTTGGTTATGAAAAAAAAGACAACAACACATTGTTATTTTACGTCAAAGATACAGGAATTGGCATTTCAATGGAACAACAGAACATTATTTTTGATCGCTTCAAACAAGCAGAAGATGGTACCACGAAAAAATTCAGCGGGACGGGACTTGGTCTGGCAATTTCCAAAGAGCTGATAGAATTGATGGGAGGGAATATCTGGGTAACATCACAAATAATGAAAGGTTCTGAGTTTGCGTTTACTATTCCATTTAAACAAGGAAGAAACACACAAACACAGTCAGTTGAAAACTCACACCCCACTGTCTATAACTGGTCTGATAAAACAATTCTGGTTGTAGAAGACCATGAAGCCAATTATTTATTCCTTCAAACGTGTTTAGAAGAAACCGGCTGCACAGTAATCAGGGCAGCAGATGGTAAAGCTGCAATCGAAAAAGGCCTTAACAGTGAGGCAATCGACCTTATCCTCATGGATATCCAACTACCCATAATTGATGGCATTACTGCCACTAAAGAAATCAAAAAACACAAAAGAGAGCTGCCTATAATAGCGCAAACAGCTTATGCAATGCAGGGAGATAAGGAAAAAACGATTGACGCAGGCTGCAACGATTACATAGAAAAGCCCATAGAACCCCAAAAGTTATTAAAGATCATTTCTGAATTTTTTTAACTGAAGTTAGAATAATGTCGCGCTTACAGCGCTTATGGGCAGGGTCGGGATTTATTTTCTACCATAATTCCGCACCTAGCGGTGCTTGTAGATATACAAAAAGATCATAAGATTTAAATTGTGATAGCTAAAATATCAGAAACAGATATTTTGCCACGAAGGAATGGAAAATCATAATTAATTAGCTACTCATCGGCAACAGGGATAGATAATTCAAATTTCTATTTCCGGGTATATAGGCACATTCAGAAGTAGAGGTAAATTTTAAAATTACCATCAGTTTTCTAATGAGTAAGCTGTTGGGTGTTAGCTGTTGGCTATTAGCTATTGGCACAAAGAAACACGAAGTACGAAACAACTGAATGACCACCGAATGACAACCGCAAGGTTAACAGTGTCAGCAGCAGGTGTGAATGAGTAAGCAGCAAGACGGAATGTTAGAAAATTCTCTGCCAAAAGCTAAAGGCTAAAAGCTTAAAGCTAAACTTGCAGTAAGCAGCAAAAACATGCGGCATGTAAAGGTTCAGTAAATGGTTTTAGCAATAAAACTATTCTTCTTGCCGTGAATCGTCGCCTTCATCCTCTGAAGCAGCCTCTGTGCCGGATTGTTCTTCGGCATTTTCCTGGTCTTCTTGTTCATCCTCTTCAAAGTTTAACATCTCCAACCTCTGAAGCGTATTATACCATTTCAGAATTTTTTTAATGTCAGAAACATAAACCTTTTCATCATCATATTCCGGCGCAATCTCTTCGAAATACTCTCTGAGTTTATTACTTGATGTCTTTTTGGGATTAAGAGAAGGGCCGCCATTTTCTTTTTCGGAAATGGCTTTGAAAATATCCTTCAACGGGACATCACCATCAACCGTGTAAACACTAATATCCTCCAATGCATTGACGCGGGCTGTAGCGTCAGCATTCATTCGTTTCCCGGTTTCAAGGTGCTCCACTATAATTCCGTTCCTGCTTTTTTTGAGGTACTTAAATAAACCTCCATGCCCTGAAATTGATAGAATATCTTTTAACATAGTTTTTTTTTAGCGTTGTCAAATATATGATAAAGTAGATTAACCAAGAAAAAATAAAAGACTTTATCTGCTATTAATTTAAATTTCTTTCTTTCTTAATCTTTTCATAAGCTTCATTTACTTTTTGAAACTTCTGATTAGCTGCGTTTTGGAAATCTTCTCCTAAATGACTCACTTTATCGGGGTGATACTTGTTAGCCATTTTCCGGTATGCTTTCTTCACTTCCTGATCACTGGCTGAAGGATCAATCTCAAGAATTTTATATGCTGATTGAGTATCTTCAACAAACATTGATTTAATAGACTCCCGGTCGCTATCCGAAATTCCAAGATGCTGACAGATAAACTCAATAACATTTAATTCTTTAGGATGAATACTTCCATCAGCTCCGGCAATTCCAAACAAAAAGTGAATAAGCTGCAAACGTGAAGAATAATCCATATTTTGCCTGATCTGGACACATACGTTTTTTAATGGAATATTTTGTTTTAACAAATCCCGAAGCATTTTCAAAGCTTCGGAAGCAGATTCTTCTCCAAAAATCTGAACAAAATACTTTTTTACATAATCGAGTTCTGACCGCCTCACTTTGTCGTCAGCCTTCATAACTGCAGCAACTAATACAAGCATGCTCATTGCATAACCTCCGGTGGTAGTCATATTATAACCAGAAGTCTGCTGCTGCTGTTTTGATTCGTCAAAGATAGAACCCAAAACGAAACCTAAAATTCCTCCGAGGGGTCCTAAAAAAGCCCATCCTAGTCCACCGGCTATCCATTTAGTAAATTTTCCCATTACAACATATTTTTTTGGTTCGTCAATCGCTCATGGATTTCCAAAATCTGTGGAATAACCATTCGAGAGTTGTCATTATAAATCACTTCATTTACCTTTTGAAATTTTTCTTCATCAGGCATCTGATTTTTCATTCGCTCTTCAATTTCCTTTCTTGGTTTGCCATCACGGGCCATAGCTCTTGAAATCCGTAATTCTTTGGGTGCATACACTAAAATATTAACATCCAAGTCTTTATACGAACCTGTTTCAACCAATATCGCAGCTTCTTCTATGGCATAGGGGGTTTTTAAATTAGACAACCAATTTTGAAAATGTGCCTTTACAACTGGATGAACTATACTATTTATCGTATTTAATGCTTCCTGATTATTGAAGATAACCTCTGAAAGCTTAGCTTTATTAATTCCGGCTTCATCATATATATCCGCACCGAAAATGCTGCTTACCTTATCTACAACAGTTTTATCATGATTAAGGATTTTTTTTGCTTCTATATCAGCATAAAAAACCGGAGCTCCCAGTTTTTCAAAAACCTGACAGATTAGCGTCTTGCCTGAGCCTATGCCTCCTGTAATACCTACTTTAATCATCCTTCTTTTCAATAATGTAATCTACACTTTTGGGGGAGTAAGAATATGATTTCAAATAATCAGGAGCTTTTTCCACATAAACATCCAGTCTGTTTTCACCTTCTTTAACTTGCGCATAATCCACATTAACTTTAAAAAGTTCAGGGATTATTTTATCGTAATTACTTAAACCCACCAGATAGGTAATGTTCACATTCCTGGGGAAGGTCCTCACTTCAATACTATCCGGCTCATTCTTTACATTTATCTCTTTTTCAATCTTTCCTTCTGTAAATCTCTCAATGGGTATAAACACGCTAACCTGGTCAGTAGAATAATCGACCCGGGAATGAACTTTCTCTATAGCTGTAATGAATGTAAAATCTTTATTGATCACCCCGATTTCTTCATGCTTTGTATTTAACGAATGAATTGTATCTATAATTTTATTGGGTCCGGAGATAGTGATGCTATCAGGAGAAAGCTCTACTCCCCCCTTTAACATTAACTGGGTACCCAATTCATAAGAAATATCAGGTTTTACAGGCACTTTCTTATTGCTTTGTTCTGCAAACTCAAAAAATAAACTATCGGGTGATATATCCAGGATTTCAACGGAAGATCCAAGTTGTTGGTTAATCCGCGGTTTAACTGAGTTCGTTGTAATGTAATATTTTAATTTATCTTCTTCATCATGGGGACTTAATGAATAAGAATTAATACTCAACTCTATTGGCATAATTTCCTTACCAATTTTATATTCCATTAATTTAAACCCATCGCCCTCTATCTCTAATTCGAGCCTTGGAGGCAGATCTCCCACGAAAACCTTATTTGGTGGCGGATTGGTATATTTAACCGGATAGGCAATAGTTGTCACATAATTCTCTTCAAGTTGGTTAAGTAACCAAAATACTGAAGATAGAAATAGAAAAATCAGAAAAACACCTACATTTCTACTGTAAATATTATTTCGGATGTATTTAAAGACATTCAGTAATAAGCTGGAAAACTTCGATTTCACAACTTCTAAACTTTTGAGATTTCCCCAAAAGTAATGATTTTAATAACACTATGTCATTACTTTTGGGAAAAAAGATTATTTGCTTTGACCAATGTCGCGAGCGTCTTTTAAAATTGCATTTTTATCGATTTTAATCCTGCTTTGATCTTCCACTTCGATTACAACTTCCTGATCTTTAACAGATAGAATTTTGCCGTGAATACCGCCGGTGGTAATTATTTTATCACCTTGCTGCAGATTTTCACGATACTTACGTAATTCCTTTTGTTTTTTTACTTGCGGCCGAATCATAAAAAGATAAAAAACCACAATTATTAAAAGTAAAGGCCATAGCGAAACAAGTGGATTTTGTTCACCACCTTGTTGTTGCATTAAAATTTGAAACATTTCATTCATAATCAATATCACTTTTTAGGTTAAGATACTATATTAGCTTTAATTGTAAGTGTTTTTTCCCCGTAGGAAGTGTTTGTTTTCAAAAGCACCGTTTTATATTGGACACCACGATAACCTTTTGTATCAAAAATAACTTCAACTTTGCCCTTTTCTCCGGGCGGAACAGGTTTTTCCTCGTACTTAGGTACAGTGCAACCACAAGTCGCCGCAGCATCTTTTATTATCAGATCAGCATTACCCGTATTTTTGAATGTAAAGGTATATGACACTTTTTCTCCATGTTTCAGGGTACCAAAATCCTTATAAACGCGTTCAAACTCCATTACCGGAGTTCCTTTAGTTTGCTCACCACCCTCATCATTTTTTCCTGCATTAGAATTTCCCGCCTTGTTACAATTTGTTAACAAGATGGCAAATGCTAAAAATAAAATATAAATGTACTTTCTTTTCATAAGTGATACAAAAATAATGAAATTATATAGAAATAAGTGAATTATAAGTTTATGCAAAAAAAAGTTGTGAAATATGTAATGCAGAGTATGTTAAAAAAAGTATAGCCATGGCTTCCTGACTAGATAGCAAAAACAGAAAATTTCAATATCAGTTCTCTCCTATAAGCCCTCTGCCCTGTTTTTGAATTCGATTTTCCTTCCGCAATTGTGCAATAATTTTGTCCAGAATACCATTTATGAAAATATTACTCTTTTCAGTACTATAGTATTTTGCTATTTCAATATATTCATCCAGCGTTACTTTAGTTGGAATCGAAGAAAAGTTTAACATCTCTGTAATTGCCATTTTCATTATAATAATATCCATGAAAGCGATCCGTTCCAGGTCCCAATTTTTAGAATGCTCCTTTATTAAATCATCGTATTCATCAAATGTCAGGATCGTTTTCCTCATAAGGGTTTTGGCAAAATCCTTATCTTCCTCTTTTCGGAATAATGGTAAAAGCTCCTTCCCGCCCGGCTCATGTTCCTCAAATGAATTAAGCGTTTGAATAATATAACTAATCACCAGTTCAATTTCATCGTTCCAATAAATGCTTTGTTCTTCCAATAACTGAAACAACAGGTCGAATTCCGGTAAAAGCTCACTATATATCTGATTGATAAAATCCTTATCTTCTTTATAAGAATTTTCTTCGCTATTCATATAATTTTGATAAACCTCGGTTTGAGTCAGGTGGTTATAAAATTTTTTAATGAAATCCTGATCATTAGACCAACCAATTTTCTTGGCAGTTAAGTACCGATTTAGAGTTTCATTATGCTCCAGTTGTTTGATGACCCTGTTCTCAGCAAACTTTCTGTTAGGGTGCAAATCGTCGTATGAAGGGGCCTTTTTTGATGCTGCCAAATCAATTCTATGCTCCGCATATTTTTTTACGTCAATAACAAGCCTCAACAATTGATGGTACAGGTCATAAAACTTATTAATACTGAATAGTAACTCTTTTTCGGACTGGTCCAGGTTTTTTCCACCTGAATAGTAATAAGAAAAAATAATTTGTAAAATCTTTACCCTCAGTAGTCTTCTTGTAATCATTATTGATGATCTCTTAATTCAGTTCTTAATACAGACAAAATTCATCTTCGACTGCAAAATAAATGAAATTTTGATCTCAAAATGAAAATTGTCGAAATAAATCCAAAACGTTTTGAAAATAAAATAAATCTTAAAAATTTTCTATTCAATCAATAATTCATAAATTCACAAACAAAATATCTATTGTTTTTTTTCAAAAAAAAATAGATTTGTATAGTAATCAATTAAGAATTTTTTACTTTTGATAATTGATAACGTAAAACTCTAAAAGTCATTAAAGATGGAAGGTTACGAAAACAAAGAAGGACAAGGAACAGAACAAGAACAAGCTCAACAAGAAGGACAAGGACTAGAGCAGACGCAAGGAAAAAACGGAAGAGACATTATCTTCTCAAAAGTTATCAGAGCAGGGAAGAGAACTTATTTCCTGGATGTTAAGGCAACGCGTAAAGACGATTATTATTTAACAATCACGGAAAGTAAAAAACGTTTCAAGAAAAACGGAAAAAGATTCTTTGAAAAACACAAAGTTTTCTTATACAAAGAAGATTTCGACAAATTCACAGAAAGTCTGGAGGAAGTAATCAACTTTATTAAAACTGAAAAAGGCCTGGATGGCAGTGAAGCAGAACGTCACTATCATAGCCAGGACCAAGAACAAGAGCATAGCTTTCAAACAGACAACTATACATCAAATGTAGAATTTGAAGATCTGGAAGGAAGCAAAGAATAAAAAATTATTAATCCCAATAAAAAGGCCGGAATTCCGGCCTTTTTTTATATCCGAAATTTTATACATCCTGT
>CAYFRV010000068.1:8876-11735 GCA_964345495.1 uncultured Bacteroidales bacterium
TACGCTCCTGCTAAAAGAAGAAAGCCCACTTTTAGGTGAGGCTTCAAAATAAATCTTCATTAAGAGTTACAAACAAAACGCTGTTTTTCATGTTTCCAGATATGTTAATGAGATATTAAAATGGATTGGAGAACAAGAAAAATATAACTATTTTTGCCGAGTTTGTTATTTATAATTAGTCTATTTAAACAATGAGATTATCTGAATTACACAATAACCAAACAGGAATTATAACAAAAGTAAGAGGGCGAGGTGCATTTCGCAGAAGAATAATGGAGATGGGGTTTGTGAAAGGAAAGCAGATAACTGTGGTAAAGAATGCTCCTTTAAAAGACCCAATTGAATATAACATAATGGGATATGAAGTTTCCCTCAGGAGAAGTGAAGCATCATTAATTGAGGTAATTACGAAGGAAGAAGCAAAACAAGAACATGCAGAGGATTTCAAAGGAACAATAACCGACAATCAATTAAAACAAACTGCCAGCAAAAAGCAAAAAGAAATCAATATTGCCCTGGTGGGCAATCCAAATTCCGGGAAAACAACCCTTTTCAACTTTGCATCCAAATCCAGAGAAAGAGTAGGTAATTATAGTGGAGTAACAGTTGATTCCAAAGTGGCAAAATACAAACAAAAAGGTTATACCTTTAATATTACTGACCTGCCCGGAACCTATTCATTATCAGCCTATTCTCCAGAAGAGCTGTATGTAAGAAAACATATTCTGGGGGAACTTCCCGATATAGTTATAAATGTAGTTGATGCTTCAAATCTGGAAAGAAACCTTTATCTCACCACCCAGCTCATTGACATGGACATCAAAGTCATCATAGCCCTTAATATGTATGATGAACTTAAGAAAAAGGGAGATTACTTTGATTATGAGTCTCTCGGAAAAATGATAGGGGTTCCGATAGTGCCGACTGTCTCTTCAAAAGGAAAAGGAATTAAAGACCTTTTCAACAAAACAATTGAAGTATTTGAAGATAAAGACCCAACAGTAAGGCACATTCATATAAACTATGGCAAGTGTGTTGAAAATTCCATAAAAAACATACAGGATGAAATATGGAAAAATAAGCGTTTAACAGATATTGTTTCGTCCCGGTTTTATGCAATCAAACTATTGGAAAAAGATTCGGCTGCCAGTTTCACGCTTTCCAACTGGAACAATTATAAAGCAATAAAAGACATTGCAGAAGAAGAAATTCAAAAAGTAGAATCGCATTTTTCTGAAGACAGCGAAGCTGTAATTACAGATGCAAAATATGCATTTATTGCCGGGGCTCTGAAAGAAACCTACAAAGGGAACTTACAAAGCCAGCATCGAAAAAAAACGAATAAGATTGATCGTTTTCTTACCAACAAATATTTAGGCTTTCCAATTTTCTTTGCCTTCATGTGGATCATGTTTCAGGCCACCTTTCAACTAGGTCAATATCCCATGGAATGGATCGATTCACTGGTGGGTTTAACAAGTAACTTTGTAGAAAACACCATGCCGGCAGGGATATTAAAAGACCTCCTGGTTGATGGAATAATAGACGGAGTTGGAGGTGTAATCATTTTCCTCCCGAATATCCTTATCCTTTTCTTTTTTATATCTTTAATGGAAGACACAGGATATATGGCACGTGCCGCCTTTATCATGGATAAAATCATGCACAAAATAGGCTTACACGGCCAGTCGTTTATTCCGCTTCTTATGGGATTTGGATGTAACGTGCCAGCAATAATGGCCACACGGACAATAAAAAACAGAAACAACCGGTTGCTGACCATTCTAATCAATCCTTTTATGTCTTGCAGTGCAAGATTGCCGGTCTATGTTTTGATAATCTCTGCATTTTTCCCTAGTTATCAGGGTACTATTTTATTCTCAATATACTTGTTCGGAATATTAATAGCTGCTATTGTAGCAATAATATTTAAAAAATTCATTTTCAAAACCGAAGAAGTTCCTTTTGTAATGGAGTTACCGCCCTACAGGAAACCTACATTAAGAAACACTGTTCGCCACATGTGGAACAAAGGTTCGCAGTACCTGAAAAAAATGGGCGGTGTTATACTTGTGGCTTCAATTATTATCTGGGCTCTGGGGTATTATCCTAAAAATCCTGATTTATCGAAAGATTATGATGCTTCTATCGAAAATACAAAAACACAGTATAGCCAATTGCTTGGAAACACTCAATCACCTCAAAAAACAAAAGAGCTAAAGAGTGAAATGAATGAAGAAATTGAAGATATTAAACTTGCAAAAGAAGCCGAACAACAAGAAAAATCATATATCGGACAAATTGGTCATGCAATATCACCAGTTATGAGACCATTGGGGTTTGACTGGAAGATAAGCGTGAGCCTGTTATCCGGAATTGCAGCAAAGGAAATTGTTGTAAGCACGATGGGAGTTCTTTACCAGGCTGAACAAGGCGGAGAAGAAGCCAACCCTGAAAAACTATCAAATAAACTTAAAGAGGCAACTTTTGAAAGTGGACCAAAGAAAGGCGAAAAAGTATTCACTAAACTTACAACCATCAGCTTTCTGATATTTATCCTGTTATACTTTCCATGCGCAGCGGCAGTCGCAGCAATAAAAAAAGAAACAGGAAGCGTAAAATGGGCTGCTTTTGCAATATTTTATACTACAGCCCTTGCCTGGCTCGTTAGTTATTTAGTACAAAATGTAGGGAGTTTAATTCTGTAAATTATGATACAAGAAATAATCACAACAATTATCGTGCTGTCTGCCGTTAGCTATACGGTATATAGTTTTATCCGGTTTTTTAAAGATCTGAATACTGATACTTTATGCAACTGTGGGGGATGTCATTCAAAAGAACTACAGGAAATTATAA
>CAYFRV010000069.1:0-11578 GCA_964345495.1 uncultured Bacteroidales bacterium
AGCAAAAGGCAAATTGATGCGCGTTCTAATATTCACCACTACTTCTGAAAAGGCCTAATTCTCCCCACCTATCTCCTCTTTTATATTCTTTATGGTGTTAAAAGGACCAATATACGAAACGTGTTTTTTTAACCAATCGGGAAGGACAATAGAAGAGTGTATCTTTCCTTCATACATTATTTTTATGGTTTCAGGATCAACTTGTTCAAAACTCCACGATGCATTCATCTTTTGTAATCTTCGAATACCGTCTTTTTCAGGAATTATGTTTTCTATGTTTTCGGAATCGGTATATACAAGATTGTTATCCCTTTCAAAGTGTACCTTAGTTTTAATGACGATATCCCTGTCTTTTGCCGGCCATGGGAAGTCAGAAAGCATATAATAAGTAAATTCATTTTCGGTTTGCCTTTCCACCAATTCGATGCTTTTAACGCCATGCATCCATGATTTGTAATTATCCACATTTTTCATCAAAGCATAATAGTCCTTAAGCGAACCTCTGGTTGTTGTAGAGGATGCCCGCACGTGAGTTAAGTGCTTGTTATTACGCTTTTTATTCATATAGACCTTTATCTGTTCGTCTTCCTTAACCAGCTCCCAATTATCTTGCGAAAAAGCAGGAATTGCAAATAATGAGGTTAAAAGAAAGATGACAAATAAGCCTATTGTCGACTTAATCGTTTCCTGAAACAACTTTTTAGAGTGCATTGGCATATTTTTATTAATTGATGTTATCATTTTACTTCTCTGGTAAACCATGAATTTACAATCTCAATCAATTCACTTCTTCGTTTTATAGCCTCTTCCAAAGTCCTGTTTTTTTTGAATTTAAGTATGTTATATTTAAGTTTCGCACGTAACTTTTTAAACCAAACTGAGTAATGATAGGCAATAATTCCCGTAACCGGCAGAGATAACAGATAAATCAATGAAAATTGAAAATCCTGAATAATTAAATATACCACAAGAAACTGAAGTAAATAGAATACCGGAAAAGTGACTAGTGTCATCGTACTTCTTACCGAACTCCAGAATTGTTTATCTTTCATTTTTTTAGAAAAATAAAGAGGCAACAGAGCTGGCAAAATGTGATTAATAAACCCATAAACAAAAACCGGGAACAGAATAATTAATAAAGGTATTTGAGCAATGTTTCCCGGCCATGAGAAAGGAGCCTTCTGAAAGACCCATTCCCTAACACCTAATTTTCCTCGGCATTTTCTATAAACTCTTAACTTGTGGTAAGCCACCTTTGCTTCTTCCGGCTTATTCTCTATTGCATTTTCGCATGTTTCGATTAACCGTTTGTCGGCCTTAAATTTGTTGTGATGTTTCAGGTTCGAAAGTTTCAGATAATCCCTCATCTTGTACTTATAAATCTCTCTTAGCTCATTGATTAACTGGTAATAATGCAAATTATTAACATGAAGCATTACCTTCTTCAACTCCTGTCCAATTTTATCTAAAATCTTTAGATGTGCTTTAGAAGGAGCTTCTTTATAAAGAGAAGTATAATCGTGAACAGGGATTGGTTTACCAAAATTTACAAGTAAACGATGATTAAACTTATAATAATTGGTATAATCAAGTCCAACAGGCACAATCTGAATATCCAGGTTATAATTATAAGCTTCTTCAGCCTGAAAAGCCATACGGCATATTCCCTTTTTCAATGGTCGTAAAGTTCGTTTATCACCATGGTTTCCTTCGGGAAATATAACCATAGAGTGGTTTTTAGACAGGATAGAGGTTATTTTTCGAAGAATTTCATCGTTCAATTTCAAATTACCATAACCATCCCTGATTCTGTATATGGGAATCATTTTTAAAAAGTTGAGGACTTTTGCCAATAACGGTTTTTTAAAAATATCAGACCGTGCGAGGAAAATGGGTTGCCCTTTAGTTGTTGCCAGCAAAGCTAAAGCATCCATTAATGCATTTTGGTGGTTGGGAGCAAAAATAACTGGCTTATTTTCAGGAATATTTTCTTTCCCAGTAACCTTAACAGACCGGAAAAAACATCTGAAATTAAAGTTTACAAACCTTTTCAGAAAAGCATAGCGCCAATCCCATTTTTCAACATTATTAAACCCCATATCTGCACATTTAATGATCGTTATGATTTGTTATTCAAAGGCTTCCTCGACCATAAGGACGCAATTCCAACGCCGGCAATAAGATGCCAAACACCCCACCATGCAGCAATAAAAGCCATTCCTCCTAATCCATCAAACAAATTTGGATTAAAAATTAATACAAGAGCCAACCCTGAGTTTTGTATCCCTGTTTCAATCGTTAATGAGCGACGGTCAACGCGGGGAACTCTGAACAAGGACCCGACTGTAAATCCTGTAAGCAGAGCTATAGCATTATGTACCAATACAATTATGATAATCAGATGTATATATTTAATAAAATAGTTAAAATTATTAGCAAAAGCCGCAACAACAAAACCAGCAAAAATCAGAATAGAAATCATTTTAATAGGTTTCGTAATCTTTGCTGTGATGCGGGGGAATTTTCTGGCAAAGAAAACACCAGTAACCAAAGGAATACCAAGAAGAATAAAGACAGTGCGAATCATGTGCCACGTATTGATATCTATAGGCATTATTAATTCCGAAGTTTTCTCATATAGATTTCCCCAGAAAGCAAAATTTAAAGGAGTTAAAAACAATGAAGCAATGGTGGCTATTGCAGTTAAAGTGACCGACAGGGCAGTATTGCCTTTAGCAAGATGAGATATAAAATTGGAAATATTTCCGCCAGGGCAAACAGACACCAAAAGCATTCCCAGTGCAACACTTGGAGTAGGATTAATAACACGAATGAAAAGAAAAGTAATGGCAGGCAACAATAAAAATTGCGATAAAAAGCCTAAAACAGCTGATTTTGGCTTTTTTACTATTTGCTTAAAGTTAGATACATCGATTTCCAAGGCAACACCAAACATAATAATAGCTAATGCAATATTCAGAATTAGCAAACCGGTGGGACTAAAATTAAGTTCTATGGTATCTAAAACTTTAAGCTGATGCTCCATAATTTTTAAATGCCAAAAATAGGAATTTTTTATTGCATTGTATCTGAATAACCATATTCATTAATATGCTATTTTATCTCTTCCCTTTAAACCCAGGGATTTAAAAGATTTTGGATTATTCCTTAATAAAAACCACATACAACTTTAGCGACAAGACTATGGATAAATCAAGACAGGTTAGTATCTCCCAAAGTTTCTTTATAGACTTTAAACATATTGTCAGCTATATTTTCATCGCGGAATTTTCTGGCGTGGGCTAAACCCTCCTGCTTCATACGCTCTCTTAACTCTCTATCAGTCATTACATCTTTTATTGCTTTTATCATGCTTTCTGTATCTCCAGGCTCTACATATAATGATTGGGGCCCTCCGGTTTCTCTAAAACAACTGCCGGTGGATGTGATGACAGGGACACCAGAGTTAAGAGCCTCAAGAATTGGAATTCCAAAACCTTCGAATATTGAAGGGAAAATAAAAGCATCTGCCATTTGGTAAAGGGCAGGCAAATCTTCTAAAGGTAAATATGATAAAAAACGAATGTCATTAGCTACATTATTCTGTGTAATGTATTGTTTGATTTTTTCTATATATGGGGTTTGTTTCCCGGCAATGATCAATGGCACATCTATATTTCCTTTGTGAAGAGCCTTTACAATACTTAAAGCATTTTTTCTTTCTTCAACTGTTCCAACATAGAGCAAAAAGTTTGAGGGGAGGTTATATTTTTCTCTTATTTTATGTTTTTCTTCATCAGATTTATTTTGATAGAAAATAGGACTACATCCCTGATAAACTACCCTTATTTTCTTTTCATCAACATTAAGAAATTCAATCAAATCATTCTTAGTCTGATTACTCGTAGCTACAACTGTATCTGCATTACTGCAACTGGTTTTGAATTTTTTATAGTAAATCCAGCGATCAATTTTCTTATATAATTTTGGATAACGCATAAAAATCAGGTCATGAATCGTTACAATCGACTTAACATTAGATTTTTTTATCCCGAAAGGAAGTTCGTTGCTTAATCCGTGATACAAATCAAGCTTATCATTTTGGAAATCAACGGGCATTTTAAAGCTTCGCCAATATGCATTAACCAAGCGATATATCCATCCTTTCGGTTGCCTGATTTTTACATTCGGGCTATCAATAAAATCGATTTTATTGCTGATTTTTGGAGTATATAAAAAATACTTGTTATCCGGATAATACTTGTTTAATAACTGAATAATACTTCTGCTATAATTACCTAAACCACTTCGGTTAAAAAAAGCGCGCTTGGCATCAAATCCAATATTCATGTAAAAGAAGTTTTAGTTATAAAGATTATTTTTTTGATGAGGGTCCCATTTGATGTTTAATATTGCCGGGAGAAATTAAACAGGCACGTTAAATTCTCTTAAAGCATCATTTAAGGAGGTTTTATGATCAGTGCTTTCTTTTCTCTCGCCTATAATCAGCGCACATTGGACCTGATATTTCCCGGCAGGAAATTTTTTCGTATAACTCCCCGGAATCACAACCGATCTTGGAGGTACGTGCCCATTGTAAGTTACAGGTTCTTCATTAGAAACATCTATAATTTTAGTGGATTTAGTTATCGTTACATTCGCTCCAATTACAGCCTCCTTGCCTATTTTTACCCCTTCCACAATAATACTTCTGGAACCGATGAAACTATTATCTTCAATAATAACCGGAGCTGCCTGAACCGGCTCCAGTACACCGCCAATACCCACACCACCGCTAAGGTGGACGTTTTTGCCGATTTGAGCGCATGAACCCACTGTAGCCCATGTATCAACCATTGACCCACTATCGACATAAGCACCAATATTCACATAAGAGGGCATCAGAATAACGTTATCTGAAAGAAAAGAACCATAACGAGCAATAGCGTGCGGAACAACTCTTGCTCCAAGCTTATCGTAGTCTTTCTTTAATCCGATTTTATCATAAAATTCAAATGGCGGAACTTCAATTTTTTCCATCTTTTGTATTGGAAAATAAAGTATCACTGCCATTTTTATCCATTCATTCACTTTCCATTCGCCCCCATGCTCCTCTGCAACACGTATTTTACCTTTATCCAATTGTTCAATCACTTCACGTATAAATTGTTGATTGGATGCCTCTTTTAATAAATCACGGTTTTCCCAGATTTCTCGTATTTTTCGCTCTGTTTCGTTCATAGCCTGAATAAAATTTTACGTACATTAATTCAGACAAAATTAGAGAAAAATATAGGTTCCAAAAACTCGTTTACCGAATTACTGTTATTTTTTGTTAAAATATTTTATTAAGTTAGGTATTGTTTTATCCTATGTTTACTTTTAATCAGTAAAATTATATTACTTGATCACACGTACTCAAATATTGATTGCTTTTATTGTTGTACTATTTTCTTTTCAGGCGAATGCACAAAAAGAAGATAGCTTAATAACATTATACGGTAAATTGTATGATTCAAAAGACTTTGCACCGGTTGAATTTGCCCATATCATCAACTTAGATAGTCCGTATGCTACTATCAGCGACAGTGCTGGATTTTTTGAAATAAAATTGCACCCCGGAGACACTTTGCAAATAACCTCTATCGGCTATCATAATGAATCCATCACAATTAATAAGTATCTGCCTGCAGTTTTCAGGAGCATTTCAATGAAACAACGAACCTATGATATAGCTAGTGTCGAAATCACCCCATGGGGAAGTTACAGGGATTTTAAAAATAAATTCATTTCCCTTGATTTAGAAGATCCCGAGGAAGATGTTCATCCGCTATTATGGCAGGATCTTCCGCGAAAACCATTGGAAATCGAGCCGCATCATCCGGGAGTTCTAAACCCGGTAAGTTTTCTATATGATGTTTTTAGTGGAAATAGAGAGGAGCGTAGGAAATACAATGAAATTTTGAGACAAAAAACAAAAGAGCAGAAAATACGTTCAAAATATAATAAGGAGATAGTTGGCAGTTTAACAGGCCTTGAAGGAGAGGAATTAGAAGAATTTATGGAATTTTGTAATTTTACAGAAAAGGAACTTCTTAACAAAACAGGTTATGAGATTCTGAAAGAAGTAAAACAAAAATATCAGTCATTCAAAAAGCATAGGCTAACAAAACAAAAAGACAAACAATGAGCCAGATACCTTCATATTCGGAGATTATAGAAGCACATGACAAAATTAAAGACCAGGTAACCAAAACGCCTGTTTTCACTTCTTCTACGCTAAACGAATTGTTTGGAGTTGACCTTTATTTTAAATGTGAAAATTTCCAAAAGACAGGCTCATTTAAATTCCGGGGAGCATCTAATGCAGTTATGAGTTTGAGTGACGAAGAAGCAAAAAATGGTGTTGGTACGCATTCTTCAGGAAATCATGGCGCTGCCCTCGCTCTGGCTGCCAAACATAGGGGGACAGACGCTTACATCGTGATGCCAAAAAATTCAGCGCCTGTTAAAATGAAAGCCGTAGAGCAATATGACGCTCATATTACATATTGTGAACCCGGATTGGACTCCAGGGAAGAAACATACCGGCAAATTGAGCAATTAACTCAGGCAAAGTTTATACACCCTTCTAGTAATCGGCAGGTCATTTGTGGACAAGGTACTGCAACAAAAGAATTACTCGAAGAACAACCGGATCTTGATGCAGTTATTGCACCTGTTGGGGGAGGTGGTCTGATTAGTGGCACTTCTATTGCAGCAAAAGGAATAAACCCTGAAATTAGAATTTATGGTGCAGAACCAAGGATGGCAGATGATGCCTATCGTTCTTTTAAACAGGGATTTTTAATCCCGGTAGACCGACCGAACACAATAGCAGATGGCCTTCTCACATCGTTAAGTCCCCTGACATTTAAAATTATAAATGAATATTTGAATGATATTCTGCTTGCTAAAGAGCAAACGATTATTGAGGCTATGCGTTTTATCTGGGAAAGAATGAAAATTGTAGCAGAACCTTCCGCTGCTGTCCCCTTAGCTGCCATTATGGACAATCGGTTTGTCTTAAAATCTAAAAAAGTTGGAGTCATATTATCAGGAGGGAATGTTGACCTTTCTAATTTGCCTTTTTAGGTAGTTTTCTTCCTTCTGAAAGCGCCGTTTTAAAGGGTGTAATCAATAGCTGTAAAGAATACAGAACACAGTTTAGTTGTTTAGACGAGGACTATTTCTTTGTGCTAATCGCCAACAGCTAATAGCCAATAGCTTATTGCTTATTAGAAAACTGATGCGAATTATAATTTTTGCCTCTACTCCTAAACGCGCCTACACATAAGGCTTTTTAGCTATAGTCACGGCCGATGCACCAAAAAACATCGGATCATGGTCTACAGATTCAAATCCATGGTTTACTAATAAATTATTCAGCTCCTCAGGGGAATAGAAATTTTTTGCTGAATAGGCAAGATAATGGTATGCGCCTTTTGACCTGGACAATTTCCCTCCTATCCCGGAGACAAGATAATGTAAATAAGCATGAAAAATAGCACGAACGAACTTATTCCGGGGCTGACTGCTTTCAACAATTACAAATTTTCCACCGGGTTTCAGAATTCGTAATACCTCGGATAAATATAGATTCGTATTCGGATTTTTAAACGTTATGTTCCGGAAAGCAAATGAAATGCCGACAATGTCGAAATAATTATCCTGAAATGGCATCTCAGCAGCATCGCCTTCAATAAAGGACACATTTTCCAGCGAATACTTTTTAGCTTTTTTCCGTGCAACTTCGAGCATCGAACCACTAAAGTCATATCCTGTAACATGAATATTCCCATTCTGCCTGGCAAGCCTGACGGCTAAATCTCCAGTACCAGTC
Source organism: uncultured Bacteroidales bacterium (assembly GCA_964345495.1). Lineage (GTDB taxonomy): Bacteria > Bacteroidota > Bacteroidia > Bacteroidales > UBA12077 > JAGXLC01. Next base: position 7,883 of record CAYFRV010000069.1, read on the forward strand.
CCTAAATCCATTACTGTTTCGGGTTTCTCGCGCAAGATAGCTTTAGCGGCTTTTTTTCTCCATATCTCATCAAGACGAAGAGTCAACAGACGGTTTAGAAAATCGTAATTATCAGGAACCTGGTTAAACATTTTTTGTAAAGGCTTCCCTTTAGCCTTCATTTCAGATTCAGCTAAATTCTTTCTCGTACTCATAAACGTTTCTGATCTTAATTTTAAAATAGAACTACTTCTGCCGATAATTTGATAAATCGACCAAAGTTAATCCTTTTTCAACGGGAAGAAGAAAGATTTGTTCACCTATCTTCCAGATAATTTTTCAGGATTGATAAGAATGAAGCTTTATCAATGGGTTTTGTATAATAATCGCTGGATCCTATTTCAATCGCTTTCTCTTTATCGCCGGTCCAGGCGTAAGCTGTCTGGACAATAATCGGTAATTTTTTATCCTTATTCCGGACTTCACGGATAATATCAAATCCGCTTTTCCCGGGTAATTTCAAATCAAGTAGAATAAGGTCAATTTCAGGGGTGTTATGAAAGTTTTTCATGCCATCGATGCCGTTTGAACACGAAATCACGTTGGCTTTGGTAGGTTTTAAAACTTTTTCAATAAAAATCCGGTTCGATTCATCATCTTCTATAAGTAAAATCGTTTTATCACTCCAGTCAAATGTTGCTCCTCTACTTTTTCCTTCTTCTTTTGATTGATAGGGTAAAGTGAAATAAAACACTGACCCTTTGTTCAGCTCCGATTCCACCCATATTTCACCTCTATGCTCTTCAACTATTCGTTTGACGATAGCCAAACCAAGTCCTGTTCCCTGTTCTCCTTCAGTTCCGGGAGAAGAGGCTGTTTGAAACGGCTGAAAAAGTACTTGCTGCTTCTCTTCAGGAATGCCTTTTCCTTCATCCTGGATTTTAATCAGGGCCTTATTAGCTTCAAAACTCACTTTAATTGAAACTAAAGACCCGGAATATGAAAATTTTATAGCATTATTAATCAAATTATTAAAAACCTGCTCGAGTTTGTGCTTATCGGCGTCAACATATACTTTCCCGGGATTGCACTCTAAGCGAAGATCGATATTCTTCTTCTCTGCTAAAGTTTGATTTAACTCTATATTTTTCTGAATTAACTCAACCAGGTCAAATCTCTCTTTATTTAGCTCCATCTTGCCTGATTCAATTTTTGAAACATCAAGCAGATCTTCAATCAAACCCAGCATAAACTGCGATGTAGAATAAATTGTATCTAGAAATTTCTGATATTTTTTTGGGAGCATTCCAGAAGTTTTCTCGGTTAAGAATTGAGAATAACTCTGGATAATAGCCAAAGGGCTCCTTAAATCATGAGCTGCCATCCCCAGAAAGCGATTCTTCATTTCATTCAGCCGGGATAGTTCTGCATTCTTTCTGGATAATTCGCGCTGCAAATTAATTAATTCATTATTTAATTCCGTGAGATCATTTAAAGTCAGATCTTTCTCTTTCAATTTCTGGTTCTGCAATTGAGACTTTTCCTTAACCAGTTTTCTGATCATATTGGCTTGTTCATTATTTACTTCCTGCAAAAGATCAGTGAAATAAATAGCCTCCTGGTGGTTGCCTGCTCCAATAATCAGAAAATGATTATTAATAAAAAGGCCAATGAAAGAAAACGTTTGCGGATGCTCTTTTGTCATTATATTCATTTGATAATCGAAAGCAGCATTTTCCGACTGGACATCTGCAAGAAACCTCATCGCTTTTGAACGGTTTTCCCTGTCAACCAATGTAACAAATAATTTTTCATCTCCCTCATTTGGAATGATATCAAAATCATCTCTTAAAATCTCTTTGATAATGCCATTCTCATCGCATGAAATGGCAAAACCGCGGATGTTTTGATCTTCTTTACTCATTTCTATTGAATTAATTGTTTTGCGCGGTCTACCGCCTCTTGTGCATCAGCCCCATAACCATCGGCGCCGAGAAACCCCCAAATTTCCTTATTCTGATTAATGCCGTTACCTCCAACTAATATTTTCGGGGAGGATGAATTAAAATGCTTCCTTATTTCATCAATGGCCTTCTTTACCAAACTTCGGTGGTAAGGCATTGAAATAGAAAGGCCAACCACATCGGCCTGATTTTCTTCAATCGCTGAAATTATTGTGGGAACAGGGGTGTTGGCTCCTAAATAATAAGTATCCCATCCTTCCATTTCAAAGAAATCCCCAACCATTCGTATACCCAGTTCATGTAGCTCCCCGCCGATGCAGGCACCTATGAAAGTATGACCGACTCTCTCGGTGGTAAAAATATAAGAATAAAGCTGAGACATAATCAATTGAGTTGCAGCAGAAGCATAATGTTCTTTGGCAACAGTAATTTCATTTGTTAGCCATAAACGGCCAATTTCCAATTGGGATTTCTGAAAAACATGCAGATAAATATCTTTAATTGATGTCCCGTTGTTCACTGCTTCCATAACCATTCGGTTTGCAGAAACTTTATCTCCTCTCAGTAAAGCCTCATTAAAAGATTTAGCAAGCTTTCCGAGCGGTTCATCAAGATCAATATAAGATTCTAACTCTTCAACAGGTTCCTGAAGCCGTTGAATTCCAAGTTCTATATAATTTGAAACGAGATTAAATAATTCAGGTGCCAAATGGTTCTTAAGCACATCATTCATTGAATTAAGATTCTTATGCATTATCTTTTCAGAAATATCTTGCTCCCGCAAAAACAGCTTCACCCATTTCACATATTCAGAAAAAATTGCGTCATCATTCATTTTAAGCGCTTCTTTCAAAAAGGATATGTGGGTGGCAACATCAGGGATATTAATCTCCCGGCTGTTTTCATTGTTCGGCTCATCAGAATTATTCGCAATTTGCCGCTTTTCAACCTTCAGGGCAAGCTGTTGACTATTTTCTTCAAAAAACTGCACTAAACGTTCCCTAAGATTTTCCATATTCACTTTAATTAGATGTTATCTTTTGATCCCTCTGCGGAATTTCAGGTAATGGCTTGCAATAGCTGATAAGCTGCTAAAAAAGGCTAAAGTATAAACAAAGAATAACAGATACTATCAAAGATAGAGATTAATAAATATATTTGCAACGTGATTGAAAGAATAAAAAACCTGAATATAAAAAAATACATAAAACCCCGGATTATTTATTAAAATATACAATCTCATTTCAAAAACAGGGTTATTTAATAAAATAAAGAATTATTTATATGTTCAAAAAATTGATAATTACAATAAAAACGCATCCGATTAAGCTCCTGGTAGCTTTATTAATTGGTCTTTTTGCAGGAAGTGCAATCATGTTTTCTATCAAAGATAAGAAGGAAGAATTCTGGAGACAACAATATATTGAGGAGAATCAAACCATCGATTCATTGAGAGCCTTTAATAAACAACTGACTCAAAAGAATGAATCCCTCAAACAAGAAAATAAAGACATCAGGAATGATCTTTCTATTACGATACTTGCAGCATTACGCTCCAATTTTTATAACCTGAAAGCATTAAAATCTGAAAAGTATAACACCCAGATGTATTATAATTTAGAAGAATACAAGTCTAATCTTGTTCCGAAAAAAATCGGCGAAAAATGGGAGCTTAGCATTTTCGATCAACAAAATAAAGAAAGGCTCAACCGCATTGTTGACTCTTTATACCAGGAACAGAAAGAGAAGTAAC
>CAYFRV010000070.1:0-11496 GCA_964345495.1 uncultured Bacteroidales bacterium
TCTGAATTTACGTGTTTTTGTTTTCTGATATCGCTAATAACACTATCTATACGATAATTTCTTCCAAACTCTAAACATTCAATCATTATTCTTTGATATTCTTCTGTAGAGGTGTTATTTTTCCATTCCAGATAAAGAACATGATTTTTAGAATGGTATGTAACCTCTACTGGTTTTATGTTTAGAATGGTATTGATCATTTAGTTTTTATTCTTCTTCATCCCAGGCAGAAACAGTGCCACCAAGAAATGTATTAACGTCTTTTATATCTGGTTTCCCAAAATAACTAAAATCTGAACCGGTATTAATTCTTGCTTTAAGTTTTTCTTTAACTGTTATTTCGCCTTTTCCGCCGGTATTCATTTTAATATTTGCATTTTTAACCATTAAATCGGTGGCAGATAAAATGCCGCCGGTGTTGATATATGCGTCCAGTGTATCGGTTTTTCCTTTGATTTCCCCTTGACCTCCCTGATAGGCTTTGACTTCAAGATTTTCGCTTTCTATGGCCATTTTTACGTGAGAACCGCTTGTGGCTTTCAATTTAAAGACAGGTTGAATAATCGGTTTTTCAAACTCTACATCTGCATCGGCTAATGTTGTTAGCGCATCTAAATCCTGAAAATAAATTTCGACAAAAACTGTTTTGTCTTTTTTAAATAAGCCTTTTCTTACACGTACCTGTAGTTCTTCATCTTCAACATTGGTCTTTACCACATCGGGATCAATGCCTTCAGTCTCTATACGAACTTTGGGTTCACCTACAATTAAGCTGGCTTTTATATTGCCAAAGATTTTAAGTTCTGAATAGGGTTTCACTTCCCTTTCCTGAAACCCCTGGGCTGCCATATAGAAAGGGAGAAGTATAAAGAATAACAGGATTAATTTTTTCTTCAGCATAATCTCTTTTTTTTAAAGTTTTGTAACGTTTTCCGTCACGACGTGTCCATCGAACAAATGCACTATGCGTTTTGCATAGTCTGCATCTGATGGCGAATGTGTTACCATTACGATTGTTGTCCCTTCATCATTTAATTCTTTCAATAAATTCATTACCTGGTCACCGTTTGCTGAGTCCAGGTTTCCCGTAGGCTCGTCTGCCAAAATTAGTTTTGGATTGGAAACGAGAGCTCTTGCCACGGCTACACGTTGCTGTTGTCCCCCGGACAGTTGCTGAGGAAAATGTTTTCTCCGATGATTCATTCTCATGCGATCCAGCACATTTTCAACTTTCTTTTTCCTTTCAGCTCCGGAAACTTTTTGGTAAAGTAATGGTAATTCTATGTTTTCGTAAACATTTAATTCATCTATAAGATTAAAACTCTGAAATATGAAGCCAATATTGCCTTTTCGCAGGTTTGTGCGTTTTTTCTCACTGAAATTGGATACGTCGTTGCCATTAAAATAGAGGGCGCCGCTGGTCGGATTGTCTAACAGTCCGATGATATTGAGCAGGGTAGATTTTCCACAGCCTGATGGTCCCATTACAGCAATAAATTCGCCATCCTCTATATTTAAATCGACTTTATTGAGGGCAGTTGTTTCAATCTCGTCTGTGCGAAAGATTTTTACTAATTGTTCTGTTTTTACCATGATGTTTTCTGTTTAAAGAAAAGATAAATCTAACTTCATAACAATTTAAAGAAAAAATCTGACTTCGTCAATGCGATCTATTCTTTGATAATGGAAATCCCCAATTATATTGTTATAAAATGTTAATTGGGGATTGCTGTGGAATTATTGTGAATATATTTTATTCGAATAAGAACTCGAAATCATCATCCGGCCCAAGCTCAAGAGGTTCTTCATCTCCTTTGAAAATTCTTGCTTTCTTAGGTCCAATGAGGGAGATTTTTCCGGATTCGATTTGGAACATAGTGCCCTCTCGAAGTCCGACTGTATAAACGTAAGGATTAATAACAAGAAATTCTTTTATACGCATTTCCCTTGTCTCTCCTGCATGTCCTGCCGGATTGGCATCCAGATAGTGTGGGTTAATCTGGAATCTGACTAAATTTAGTGCGTGAAAACTATCGGGTTCTGCAATAGGCATATCATTTGTTGTAGATATCGACGGGCATGCAACATTTGAGCCTGCAGACCAGCCAATGTAAGGAGTGCCGTCAATTACTGCATGACGCATTATTTCAATCAGATCTTCTTGCTGCATAATTTTTAGCAGATGGAAGGTGTTTCCTCCTCCCACAACAATTGCTTCTGCTTCCTGAACAGCTTTTTTCTTGTCGCTGAATTGATAGTTATGCAAAGAATCAACCTTCACACCAAATTCATCAAATCTTTTCTGAACTTTTTGCTGGTATTCGTCATAAGAGAAACTAACGGCTGCATAAGGTATAAATAGGACTTTTGAAACCTTTCCGCCTAAAAAATCTTTGATGTTGCCTTTCGCATGTTCCAGATAATCTTCACCGGCATTTGTTGAATTGCTTATTAATAGAAGTCTCATAGCTTTATTTGTTTTACAGGTTTAATTTGGGTAAAAATAACAAATTCCGGATGAAATTAGAAACTTATATTAAATCCTACGGTAAAAGGATGGAGCTCAGGGCCTTTGTCTTTTTGAAACAGAGTGGTTTCATAATAATTTGCGAAAACTTTTAAGAAACCATATCCCATTTTTAAAGTATATCCATAACGGAGTGGTGAAAGATAAAAATCGCCTCTGTTCTTTTCCTTTTTCCTGTCTCCGTCTTCATTGTAAACGATTTTTGTATGTGAACCGATTTTTATTCCACCAATAATTCCCGCTGTTATAAAAAATTTGTTGTCATCGTCTACGGGGGTTTGGTATTCAAATAGAACAGGAACAGTAATGTAAGTTGTTGTAAGTTTTGCTTTTTCCACGTTCATGTTATTGTAGGATGTATCACTAATGATTTGATCATCAGCCTTTTTTATTGGGGCCAGGTTGTCGAACCGGTAATCATTAAACTCAAATCCCATCCCGGTTCCTATTCCGAAATTTTCTTTGATAATGGGAACTTCATATTCAATAAAGTTTAAGTTTATGTTCCACGATTTGCTTGTATTTAGTTCCATAAAACTATTTTCTTCGGAAAGTTTCATTGAAAAGTCATTGTTGAGGTAATTGTTTATACCAAATTCAAAACCAGACCAATGGATATCAAATTTCTCTTTTGATTTGCCAAAGTCAAAGTCAAAATCGCTATCATCGTCCTGATCAAATCTTGAGGAATCCTTCCTTCCTTCTCTTTTAACATCAATTGAAGTGCCGCGTTCATCACTTGTTATTCTGATTTTTTTCTTTTTGAAATTAATTTCCGTTGTGTCCTTTTTTGAAGTGTCTTTTTTTGTCGGTTTAATAGTATCATTCATTTCCGTTTTCCCATCGGAGAATGTTTCGCCGGTATTAAAGCTTTTAACTACATGAGCATTTGTATTGTTAACCAGAGCAATAGTAAAGCTAATAAATAATATGAATGCAAATTTTTTCATAAGGCTTAGTTTTTATTTGTTTTAATTTTCTGTAGGACGATGGGGTTAAGGAAATGTTACAGGAAGAGTTAAATTATTCATTTATTTTAGTTGAAACAGAGAAGCTTTCTGTTTTGAATGCTAGTCTTTTAAGTTTTCCTTTTTTACTATAACTTCTTTCCAGTTCAATTTCTTTCCCTGTTAATTTGCTGATGCTTTTAAATCCAAGATCTGCTAAGTCGAGTAAGAACCTGTTCGGCTGCTCTGTGCCTATAGAATAATTCCCGGAATTTTTACTTTCCCGTTTTTGTTTAGTTGTGGCTTCACTGGATTTGGTTACCTGGTCTGCAAAAAGCATCCCCTGTTCCATTATCTCATGGGTTTCTGTTGTATATATTTTATCATCTGCTGGTTTCAGTTCAGAAAAATACGTTGGGTTTAGTTTTGAAATTGAATTATTACTTGAAGTATTATTATTTAAATTTTCAATTTTAGCTATAGGTAAAATGTTGTTATTTATTGAAATTAAATTTTTTGTTTGTTTGCCATCTTTATTTGTAAAGTTAGAATTATTTTTCGGAATGTTTGTATGAGCGATGATTGATGTGTTGTTTTTGAATTTGCTTAAATTACTGTATTTATGGTATTCAATTGAATCATTAGTTGAAGTATTAAAAAATAATCCGATTATAAGTGTTATACTTGCTGCAAAACCCAGAATGTGTTGATAATTAATGTTGTCTGTTTTGATTAACTTGTTATTTGAGGCTTTGAGTTTTTCTTTTTCAGGAAAAATAATTGATTTGTCAGGGGCAAGTTTTGTCTTGCTGTAGAGGTTATATATCTTAGCTTTTTCTGGTTCTTCTCTGATGTATTGATCAAAAAGTGAAGATTCATTGTCTGTTAAATCGCCTTCCATTTTTGCTATACAAAGTTCTTCAAACGGAGATTCTTCTGATAAAATGGATTTAGATTTTTTAAGAGCGTGTTTTTCAGGAAAGAAAACATTTGTGGCGGGATTAATTTTTACTTCTTCCCACGCTTGCAATTCTTCTTTAATATCAGGATTGGATTCCAAAAACGCTAAAAATTCATTTTTTTTGGAAACACTTAAATTTCCTTCGATATAATCAATGAAAAAGGATTCGTAATTATGTCTGTTTATTTTTGCCATGGTTTTGTTATAAAACTTGTTCAAGATTTCCAATAAACTCCTTCATTGTTTTTCTGGCACGATAAATATAAACTTTAACCTGTGATTCATTAAGGTTTGTTATTTCACCAATTTCTTCATAGGAATACCCTTCATAATCTCTTAAGAGAATTACCGTTCGCTGAATTTCGGGTAATTTTTGTAACCCTGCTTCCAAAATTTCATTAATACCTTTATATTCATCAAAGTAGGATTGTTCGCCTGCTTCTGTTTCATCCATTTCTTCCATTCGCTTGTCTTTCCTGATAGTATCAATCATCGTGTGATAAGCTGTGGAAAAAATGTATGACTTTGCTTTAGTGAAGGACACACCTTCTGCTTTCACCCATAATTTTTCATAGGTTGACTGAACAATATCTTTTGCTTTTTCTTCATCCTTCAGGTTTTTAAGAATAAACCGGTAAACGCCATCCGAAAATTGATCTACGCATTGATTAAATTCTTGTACAGTCATAATTCTTTTAGTCTTTTTAAGTGACGATTGAAATGTTCATTTGTTACAAGGAAAAGTGATTTTTTTTTATGGTTGATCAAAACTTGTGCCAGCTTTGTAATCGACTGATAAACAAAGGTTAAAAAATTTAATGATGTGCGAAAATGAACTTTTAATGTTCGACAGCGGACAATTATTTGACTTTGTTGAAAATAAATATAACCTTTGTATATAAGGACTGAACAATCAGATTAAAAACTATTTTATTATTTTAATTCGTTATTTAATAAAGGAGGTGTTAATTATGAATAATCATTTTCTTTGTCCAAAATGTCGCAGTTTTCTCAACATCGAAGATAGCTTAATCTTTTCTGTAAAATCAGAAAACGGGGAAACTGGTTTGGTTGCACTAAGTCCGGAGTTAGGAAATTACAAGGTAAGTACAAATCCCCATTTTACAATTGAAGAAGGGAACCGATATGAATTCTACTGTCCTGTGTGTAATACAAACCTGGCAACCGACATGAATGAAAACTTGACTCATCTCCACATGGTTGATGAAGAGAGCAATGAGTATGAAGTTATGTTTTCTAAAATCGCCGGAGAAAAGAGCACTTACACTTTGATAGGTGAAAATGTGAAAATGTTTGGAGATGATTCCGGAAACTACGTTGATTTTGTAAATTTAAGTAGCGTTAAGTAATTGTTTTCAGTGCTTTGATTTTTTTGAACAATAAAAAACAGTGCAGAATATATTTCACAATAATGTATTCTGCACTGTTTTAATAGTGTTTTTTTTTGTAAGCGATGATTTATTTTTTATCATCCACCAGTTGAGCTAAAGCTTCCGTATTTGCTAAGATCGGTTCGTGGATTAATGCACATCACAGGAATTTTTGCATTGTTGGCGATAATATATTGTTCTTTTGCTCCCAGCATATAATCAGTAAAACCAATTCCTTTTGTTGTCATTATAAGTACAATGTCGGCATCAATTTTTTTGGCATAGTCAATGGTCTGCTCTCCTACTCTGGATTCATCGGTTTTATGTATGTCGTAATTAACTCCGTGGTTTTCAAATATTTTCTCCGCGAAGTTAATGTTAATTCTCAATTTCTTTTGCAGGCTTGAATCTTTGATGTTAGGTGCAATGATGTGGATTTTGACGTCAAAATATTTGGCCAGAAATAATGCCCAGTTGACTTTTTCTTTTCCTTCTTTCTTGAAATCGAGCGGGAATACCACATCTTTAAATATTTCTTTCTTTGACGGGGGATCCTGAATAACGATAAACGGAGTTTTTGATCCGACAATTACTTTGAGTGCCCAGCTACCGGTTATCTTTTGTATACCCCGGATACCATGTGTGCCCATTATTACAATGCTCACATTGTTCTTAGATGCATAATCACTGACTTCTTTAAATAGATTTCCTGCAAGCACTACAGGATCGAGATCAATTTTGTACTCCTCTGTTAATCTCTTAATTTCTTCTTCCAGCTGCGTCTGGGCTTCCTTTATTTGATCGTCTGATTTAACAATATTAATAAGCTGGATTCGGTTTTTCAGATGAGTGGAAACTTTGATAGCATGCTGAAGTGCATATTCTGCTTTTTCTGTAAAATCGTAAGGGACAAGTATAGTATCTTTTTCCATAATGTCAAAAGTTTTATTTTAGCGAAATTTAATTAATTATTTAGTGATTTGCAAAAATTACTTCAAAATATACCTTTCGGCAAAAAAGTTTAGAATAATTTGAATTCTTTGTACATAATTGTAATTTTGCTTTTAATTTATAAATCCTTAAAAAAAGAAACATATGAAAATCAAAAGTTTGTTGCTTTTGTGCGGCTTGTCTTTGCTATTATCGTCACAAGCTTTAGCACAAGCTCCTAAGATTCAGTTTGAAGAATACGATCTGGATAATGGTTTACATGTGATCCTTCATGAAGACCATTCCACACCGATTGTTAACGTATCGGTAATGTATCATGTAGGTTCCAAAAATGAAGATCCGGAACTGACCGGGTTTGCCCATTTATTTGAACATTTAATGTTTGAAGGTTCTAAAAATATTGAACGGGGAAAATATTCCGAATATGTAGAAAAAGCAGGAGGAACTCTCAATGCTAGTACATCTAATGACCGTACTTTTTATTATGAAACGCTTCCGTCAAATCAATTAGAGTTAGGAATGTGGCTCGAATCTGAACGTATGCTGCATGCAAAAATTGACTCTGTCGGAATTGCAACTCAAAAAAATGTTGTCATCGAAGAGAAGAAGCAGCGCTATTATAACAGGCCTTATGGAAGTGTTCTGGAAGAAACCATGAAAAGAGCATATAAAAAGCACCCTTATCGCTGGACTACAATTGGTGACACTACACATATCCGTAACTCAACTGACGAGGATGTAAAGAATTTTTATAAAACTTTTTATGTTCCAAACAACGCGGTCTTAACAATTGCAGGTGATATCGATAAAGATGAAGCAAAGAAATATGTAGAAAAGTATTTTGCTCCAATACCGAAAGGTGATAAAGAAATTCCAAGACCTGACGTTGAAGAACCTGTTAAAAATGAAGAGATAAGGGATACGGTTTATGACAATATTCAACTGCCTGCAATTATTCAGGCCTATCATACACCAGCTATGGGTACCGAGGATTACTACGCAGTTGATATGTTAAGTACTTTGTTGTCCCAGGGTCAGAGTTCAAGATTATATAAAACATTGGTTGACCAAAAAGAATTGGCTATGCAGGTGGCTTTGTTTCCTATGCCTCTTGAAGATCCGGGTGTAGCACTTATGTTTGCATTGCCCAATAGCGGAGTTGATGCGAAGAAACTTGAAAAGGCAATGGATGCTGAGGTGGAAAAAGTGAGAAACAACCTTATTTCTGACCGTGAGTTTGAAAAATTGAAAAATCAATTTGAAAGTAAAATTGTCAAGCAGAATAACAGTATTTCCAGCAGAGCCCGAAATTTAGCGAGAAATTACACTTATTTTGAAAATACTGATTTAATTAATCAGCGATTGGAAAAATACCTGGATGTTACTAAAGAGGATATAAAGCGAGTGGCTAATGAGTACTTTAGGGATGACAACCGTGTAGTGCTTTATTATCTACCAAAATCGGAAAAAGAGAATAATTAATTTCAACATAAAATATGAAAGCTATGAAAATTTTGAAATTTAAAATATTAACTATAATTGCTTCACTATTTTTAATTGGTGGACCTTTACTCGGTCAGGTTGACCGAAGTGAACCTCCTAAACCGGGACCTGCTCCCGAGATTGAATTTGATGAACCGGCTTCTTTTACATTGGATAACGGATTAGAAGTAATTGTTTCTGAGAATCATGAAATGCCTCTTGTTTCTTTTCAACTTGCAGTGGACGTAGATCCGGTTAAAGAAGAAGATGCTGTAGGTTATGTTAGTGCTGCCGGCAATTTGTTGCGAAATGGTACTACAACAAGAGAAAAGGCAGAAATTGATGAAACCGTTGATTTTATAGGTGCAAGTTTAAACACCTTTGAAAATGGTTTATATGCTTCATGCCTTTCAAAACATTCGGATAAACTTCTTGATGTAATGGCTGATGTGGTTAAAAACCCCACTTTCCCTGAAGGAGAAGTTGAGAAATATAAAAAGAAAAGTAAATCTCAATTAGCTTCGTCCGCTACTGATGCTTCTTTTATATCCAGAAGAGTCGGGAGAAAATTAAGAAATGGCGACCATCCTTATGGTGAAATTGAAACGAAAGAGACAATTGATAATATTAAACGTGAGTTATGCGAACATTACCATGGTCAGTATTATAAACCGAACACTTCCTATTTAGTGATGGTTGGCGATATTACGCCCGAAGAGGCAAGAGAATATGCTGAAAAATACTTCGGTGACTGGGAAAAAGCTGAGGTACCTGCACATACTTATGATTTTCCAAAGAGAAACGAATCTCCGAAGGTTGCTTTTGTTAATAAAGAGGATGCTTCGCAATCCGTTATATCTGTAACTTATCCTGTTGACCTCCAGGTGGGAGATTCTGATGCTATTAAGGCAAGAGTTACAAATAACATCCTTGGTGGTGGCGTATTTTCCGGTTATTTGATGCAAAATTTAAGAGAAGATAAGGGTTATACTTATGGAGCAAGGTCCAGTCTTTCAAAAGATGAAGAAGTTGGCTATTTTAAGGCCAGTGCGGAAGTAGGCACAGAGGTAACAGATAGTGCCGTTCATGAATTATTGTATGAAATGAATAGAATCAGAAATGAAAAGGTTGATAACGATCATTTAGACCTTGTAAAAAATGTTATTACCGGAAGTTTTGCACGTAATCTTGAAAGTGCCCGTACCAAGGCCCAGTTTGCATTGAATACGAAACGATATGATCTTCCTGCAGATTATTACTCTAATTATCTTAAAAATGTAGATGATGTTACTGTTGAGGATGTTAGTAATACAGCACAAAAATATATTTTACCAGATGAATCCATTATTCTGGTAGTAGGTGATAAGAAAAAAGTAGCCGATAAACTAAAAAGGTTTTCAGGTAATGGCCAGGTAGAATTATATAATAAAGTAGGTGAGCCCGTTCAGGAAGCAAGAGCTATGCCGGAAGGGATGACTGCAAAAAAGGTAATCGAAGATTACATAAAGGCTGCCGGAGGCAGGGAAAAATTCAAGAAAATAGAGACTTTCAAACAAGTTGGCTCTGTTAATATGGGTGCAAGAACAATTACAATCAAAGAGTATAAAGTGGAGCCTGATAAATTCGCAAATATCACAGAAATGAATGGACAGGTTGTGCAAAAACAAGTTTATGATGGAGAGAAGGCAATGGTTTCATCAATGGGGCAAGAGCAGGAAATTAAAGGCGAACAGCTTGAAAGATTAAAATACGAAGCCAAATTGTTTAAATTTCTGGATTATGATGAATTAGGCGTTGAGTTAGAATTGCAGGGAGTGGAACAAGTTGACGGAGAAGATACTTATAAGATAAAAGTTACCAGTCCGGCAGGTAACCACCGTTACGATTATTACAGCATGGATTCCGGGTTGAAAGTTAAAACAAAATCTACCCAGCAAACTCAACAGGGAGAAGTAACCAGTATTCAGAAATTCTCTGATTATAAAGAAGTGAATGGAATAATGTTGCCTCACACTATCAATATTTCCGGCATGAGGAGTATGACATTAACTGTTGATAGCTATCAAATTAATGAGGAGATTGATAAATCCAAATTTAAACTTTAATATTACCCAAAATCCGTCAAGGAAGATTTAATAAAATCAATAGATACTTGCGGATTCCTCTATAGAATAACGCCACCGGTTTCATTAGCCGGTGGCTTTTTTAATTTATAGATTTCTATTAATTTTACTTAGTCACTTGATAAAGGAAATATGATGTATACATTTGAAGACCTGAAACATAACGTTAATGAGACCCTTGCCCGGGAAGAATTTATAAAAGAACCGTCAGAACTTTATGAACCTATTCAATATGCATTGGATTCAGGGGGAAAGCGGTTGCGTCCTGTGCTGGCTTTAATGGCGTATAATTTGTATAAAGATGATATCCATTCTAAAATTATGCCGCTTCTCGGATTAGAGATATTTCACAATTTCACTCTTATTCATGATGATATTATGGATAGAGCCAATATGCGCCGCAACAAACCGACGGTACATAATAAATGGAATGATAATGTAGCCATCCTTTCTGGTGATGCTATGTTTATTAAAGCTTACGAGTATCTTTTTCAATATAAAGGAGATAATTTTGCAGAAGTTTTAAAAGCGTTCAATCAAACAGCATTAATGGTGTGCGAAGGGCAGCAATATGATATGAATTTTGAGAGTAAAGATGTTGTCAGTGAACAGGATTACCTTCGCATGATCGAGTTAAAAACCGCTGTTTTATTGGCTTCCAGTTTAAAAATTGGCGCATTAATGGCTGATGCTTCCCAAACTGATGTTGATTTGTTGCATCAATTTGGTCTGTTCTTAGGTATGGCTTTTCAGCTTCAGGATGATTACCTCGATGCTTTTGGGGATGCAGATGTTTTTGGTAAAAAAATTGGGGGCGATATTGCTGCTAATAAAAAAACATACTTGTTTATTAAGTCTCTGGAGAAGGCAAATGAACAGGATTCTAAATTTTTGTTAAATTTATTTCATCCTGAATATTCTGGTGATTCAGAAGATAAAATTCAAAAGGTGATTGCTGTCTATAAAAAATATGAGATCCATAAATTAACTCAGCAGAAAATCGAGGACTATTTCAAAAAGGGGCACGAAGCTCTTGCCCGGGTTAGTGTAAAAAATGACAGAAAGAAACCCCTCTTTGATTTTGCTGATAAATTAGTTAAAAGAAGAATGTAAC
>CAYFRV010000071.1:0-11333 GCA_964345495.1 uncultured Bacteroidales bacterium
CCGTTGCTGCAGCACCCACCATTGCACCATCGGTATCATTCAGAGATGAAAGATATAAATCAACTTTATTCTTGAATGTATTCATCAGGTAATGCTCCATGTAATATTTCGTGGGTTTCAGTATTAAATCACCTGATTTTGCCAGCCCTCCATAAAAGAAAATAGCCTGGGGGCTAATATGTGCCACTGTATCTGCAAGTTTGGCTCCTAAAATTTTTCCGGTTATTTCAAAAGCTTCCCGGGCAATGGTATCGCCGTTCATGGCAGCCTTATAAATATCTTCTGAAGTCATCTCATTAAAAGAAATATTTCTTAAATGACTCTCATCTAATCGTTCAGACAATAATTCAAATAACGTGCGCCGAATTCCATTTGCTGAAACATACGTTTCCAGGCAGCCTTTACGTCCGCATGCACATTGCCTGCCCCCTTCAATGTAAACACTTGTGTGACCAAGTTCCCCGGCAAAACCATCGTGTCCGTAAACTAAATCACCATTTACAACCAAACCGCTGCCAAGGCCGGTACCTAAAGTTAACAGCACAAAATCTTTAATCCCGCTGGCACCACCAAAGATCATTTCTCCAACAGCGGCAACGTTCGCATCATTTGTGAGCACAACAGGCACCTGGAAATGCTCCTTAAAATAATCCGCAAGCGGAGTAATTCCTTTCCATTTTAAATTCGGCGGATATTCGACAGTTCCTTTCAGTATATTGCCGTTAGGCGCACCAATGCCAATGCCTTTCAGTTGAAACTCCTTAAATTCAGTTTTCAATTTATCTTTTATAACATCGATGATAAATTTTACAAACTGCCGGGGATCATCATAGTCTGTAGTTCGTACCTTTTCTCTGAACAAAACTTCCCCGTTTTTATCAACCAATCCAAAGACACTATTTGTGCCTCCTATATCAAGACCCAATGTAATTTCTTGCATGATAAATATTTTTCAAATTACACCAAAAATATAACAAAATCATCTAAAGCAAGTAATGCCTTTTCTTTTTCTTCAATAAAACCTATATGGCCTGAGTTTTCAAGGGTTATCAAACTCCCTTTTTCCGGCAAAACCACCTTTGGGATTACTTCATCATAATTAATATAGTTATCATTCACTCCGGCAATAAGCAAAAAAGGCTTGTTTGTATTCCTGACCAACTCACTTCTGTCTGGTCTGTTTATCATACCTTTTAAGTTTGCTACGATCCCTTCATCAGGCGTATTCAATGCAATATTTCTCACCCATTCCACCTGATCTTTAAATTTTTCCAGATTGTCATTGGAAAATAATTTGGGAATATTTGTATTTATGATAACATTCTTTCTCCCTTTCTGCACCAGATCAATTTCCCCGCCCCGGTTCTCCTTAACTTGTTCGCTATCAGCAAATGGATGTGAGTGAAACAAGGAAAATCCATCAAGTTTTTCGGGATATTTTTCATAAAATGCTAATGTAACATAACCACCGAGAGAATGGCCGACCATTATGCAACTTTCAATATTTTCCGTATCCAAAACATGAAGCGCTGCCTGTGCCAAAAGCTCCATTTCATGTTGCTCCTGCAGCACTTCGGATTTTCCATGTCCGGGAATATCCATCCGTATAACTTTGTTATCCTCAGCTAAGTCATCAGCAAATCCATCCCAAATTTCCAGAGATTCCAGATAACCATGCAAGAGGAAAATTACTTTGTCTCCCTCGCCCTGAACTTTATAATTTAGGGTCTTACCCATGAAGTCTGTCTGTTGCATAGGTTCTTTTTTTATTTAATAAACAATATCTTTTCTATGTGTGTTTTTGAACCATCTTCATTTGTGATAAAAACCAAATATACGCCACTACTGACTTTTTGCCCGGACAAATCTCTACCATGCCACAAAGCCTGCCCACCATCGGATACAGTTTCATATACTAAATTTCCACTGATATCTGTTATTTTCACATTCACTCCATCCATCAATCCCGTAATTGTAACAGGTCCTTCATAATCAGGCTTCACAGGGTTTGGAAACACATAAGCATCTTTAAAATCATCTTTAGATTCACTGGCCTCTGTACGATATGAAATAACTCCTTTTTTGGTAATAACAAAAAGCTCTCCGGTCGTTTCTTCCATCTCAATATCAAGCACTTCATTAGATAACAACGGGCTATTCTCCTCGGAAAAATGATGAATCATTTTATCGCCTTCTTCCGAAAAAAGAAAAACCCCTGACCTCTCTGTGCCAAACCATTTTCGATTACCGGGATCAACTACTATATCTGTCACTATGTGGTCTCTGAGCATATAGCCTGAGTTGCCGTCTTCTGAAATTCTAACTCTGGCCGGCTGAAATGAATTTTCCTGAAAATAACCGGCAGGATTAGTTTCCACAAGGATACCCGCTTCGGTAGCGAGCCAGATATATCCTTTCCGGTCCTCAGCAATTGCGTAGATATCATCATTCTTGTGGTCATAAAATGTTCCATTTTTATCAACCGGTTTCTTTATTTCAACAACGTCATCCTCAGTTGTTGAAGGCGTATCATTATCATCAATCACAAAAACCGACTTTTTATTCGGTAAAATCCCCCATATAAATCCGTTTTCTGCGGGGATCATCTTTTTAATAAATGCATTTGATAACACATCGTACTCGTGTTTCACCCATTTATCTCCGGCTGTTTTTACTATAACCGAATGCTGAGTCTGATGATTGATCATCCATAAATTTCTTTCGTTATCAAAAAACAGATTGCGTACTCTAACATCACCTGCATTACTTGCAGACAAAACACTATTTGACTCATCATAAACATTAACAGGGTCAAACTCATCAAATTCAATCAACCCATCTCCCCATGAACCGGTAAATTTATGAGTAACATCTCCCGGGTCAACAGCTAAGGATGCCAAATCTTCAAAATCACTGAATTCGTAGTTTTCCCACCTTTTTTCTTCAAAAGTGGAAATTTGTGCAGGAGTTTCTCTTTTTTCAAAGCTGCCGTCATATCCTCCTCCTATAAAAAAAACTGAACCTTTGGAGCTCACAACGCGAAACAAATCATTTTTTGGAGGTCCGTTTTTCTTGTATGACTGAAACTGACCGTTTGAATTTCTTTTTAATAGTCCCAAATCTGTATCTCCAATCCATAATGAAGAATTCTCGGTATAAACCGTTAAGGGGTTTAAATTCCCCTGGGTTATTTGTTCAATTGTTTCGTTAATGGAAAACTGCGAATCATAGATGCTGAGCGCATTGTCAGAAGCAATATATAATTTTCCGCTAGATGAATAAACTTTATTTACCTGACCTTCCGCGTCTGTAATTAGCTGTTCAGAAGAATTATCCGTGATGGCATAAACTTTATCTTTTCCCTGGCCGTTGTTGTAATTTACAATTAACTTATTATCAAAAACCTCTATTGTATTGAACGGCTGATCAAATTCCGTCAGAAAGTCCATTCTATACCAATTTGAAGGTTGTGTCAGTATAGAATTTTGTTCGGCAAAGTAAACTCCCTGATTGGTAGCAGCATAAATATAATCGTCTGAATATGTAATTTCAAAAACCGGAATAATTTGCCCTTCTTCAACATTGTATGTGTCGCCAAATCTTCCGCCTTCCGGCAGAAACTCTACAATTCCAAAATCTGTAGCAAGAAGTATCATTTCATCAAAATCTATGATGTGATTAATAGATTTCTGATTATGATACGTCTGCTCAAATATTTGTGGATAGTTTGTTATTTCGCTATTTTTAAGCACATCAAGATTACCCGAACTATAACCAACAACCAACATTCCTTTGGCCGATGAATAGTATATTTCACTGATGTTTGCTCCGGCCAGACCATCTACAGTTGAAAGCGTTTGTAAATTATTATTTTCCTTGTGATACACCTGAATACCTCGCTCAGAAGCAGCATAAACAGCATCAGATGAACTGGTAACGGAAATAATTTTATTATAGGATATATGAGTTCTCCATTCTCCAATTGCTACCTGAGAAACTACCTCCCCGGGGAAAAAAGCTAAGCAACTAACAATAATTAAAATAAAACGACCGCGATTCTTCATAAATCTCCTAATTACAAGACATCATTTTTCAGAAGGTAATTCACCAGTTTATTAATTGCCTTACTTCTATGGCTAATCATATTTTTATCCTCCAGTGGCATCTCCGCAAATGTAGTTTCATACCCAACCGGTTTAAATACCGGATCATAACCAAACCCTTCACCCCCTCTCATATCATCGATTATTTCACCATTAACAGCACCTTCAAAACGCTTTTCCTCACCATTTATTATCAATGAAATGACTGTCCGGAAGCGGGCCCTCCGATTATGTTTATCTTTAATTTTTTCAAGAAGCTTATTAATATTATTTAAAGAATTTTTACTATCTCCGGCATATCTGGCGGAATAAACTCCCGGCAACCCATTCAAAGCCTCAACCTCTAACCCGGTATCGTCGGCAAAACAATTAAATCCATAATTATCAAATACGTATCTTGCCTTCTGATAAGCATTTCCTTCCAATGTCTCCTGTTCTTCGGGTAAATCACCTTCGTGGCCTATATCCTTTAAACTCAAAAGGTTTATACTATCACCTGCCAAAGCCTGAATTTCCTGAACTTTATGTTGATTGTTGGTTGCAAAAACTAGTTCCATTGAAAAAAGAATTAAATATGTAGGTATAAATTTACAAATATGTATGAAAGAAATTTCTTTAAAACAGAAAAAACCTTTCATAAATTTAGCAAAAGAATACAAAATTCCTTAAAACATATAACTAGCGGAAAGATTTTACTTTAGAAAGTTTGGAAGGATTAATAACCATAACAGGGATGGACTCCTGATTTGCAATAATATATTGCTCATGAGCCCCAATCATATAATCAGTCATGGAAATATATTTTGTAGTAACAATTAATATCAGGTCAGCATCAACTTTTTTGGCAAAATGAAGTGTTTCTTGCGAGAATGGTTTATCTCCTTCAGCCATGTGCAATTCATAAGAAACATTTCTATGATCCAGGTAATTTTTGCAAAATGCTATATTAGCTTTTGTTTTTTGAATAAAACTTGAATCGGTAAAATTGGGTTTCAGTATAAAAAATTGTGAGTTATAATATTTTTGTAAGTAATTCACCCAGTTTAATTTTTCTTTTGCTTCTGATTTAAAATCAATAGGTAAAACTACCCTTTTAAATTCAGATTTAGTAGGTGGATCCTGAACCACAATAAAAGGCACAGAAGAATGGGTGATAACCTTTAGCGCCCAGCTTCCTGTAATTTTCTGCATGCCCTTCATTCCGTGTGTCCCCATTATTACAAGCTCTGCATCTTTTTCCCCTGCATATTTGCCGATATCCGTAAATATTTTACCCACGGCAACAGCAGCATCAATTTGCTTATCATATATTTCAGTTTTCTCCCTGGCTACAGCTTGTAAATCGTTTAGCAGCGATTGCTCTTCGCTTTTTTTCTTCACTATATGCAAAAGAGTAATGGGCTTTTCAATTTTATGTGAAATTCTTACCGCATATTTTAATGCATTCTCAGCCACCTCTGTAAAATCCCACGGTATAATTATAGGTCCTTTTCCTATTTTCATTTTATCTTGTTTTCATTTTAGAAATATATTTGGTATATTTTTACCAATTTTAACATGACCAGTATAACACATTTTTCCCAGAAATTCAAATGAAATACAAATATTTCAAAATACTCCCTCTCGTATTAGCTTTATTGTTATCATCGATATTACTACGGGCACAGGTAAAAAGCTTAAAAAAAGGAAGCCCTTACGTCCAGAAAATTTATCTGAATAAATTCGGGATCGAAAATAAAAACTCATCAATTACCCAGGATACAAATGGTATCATCATCATTGGTAACTCTAACGGTGTTCTTCACTATAATGGATCACAATGGAACCTGACAGAAACCAGTGGAGATCCCGTAGTATCACAAAACAATAAAGGAGATGTGCTTGTCGGAGAAGATGGAGATATTGGTGTCTTTAAATATAAAAAGGCCAAAGCTGAAATCATCTCTGTTTTTGATTCTTTATCTGTTGAAAGCATCTATGAAAAGGTAGAAGAGATAGTTCCTGTAGAAGAAAAAATCTACTTTACGGCGGGCAATCAACTCTATTCGCTAACGCAGTCAGGTGTTTCAAAGATCATGAGACACCCTGACATTAATATTTTCAAACATGACGGATTATTCGTTTATCTTGAAGAAAAAGGTTTATATAAATTAACCAACAATGAATTATCCCGGGTTTTCAAAGCTGAACAAATTGATGGCAGCGTTCACCATCTTACTGGTTGGAATAATCAAATTCTATTTTCGACATCAGAAAATCTTCTATATACATTAAAAAATAATAACCCTGAAAAATTAACCACTAACGGAACAGATTACCTGCTCAGGCACAGCATAAGCGATATAGCAAAAATCGACACCAATTTAATAGCCATTGGAACCTATTCGGGTGGAATTGTTTTATTAGATGAAAATTTTGAGATAGTCAATGTCTTAAACAAAAACACGAACCTGTTTGACACCCAAATCAACAAACTGTTTCTGGACAGAAATCTCAATTTATGGGCATTACATAACGATGGATTAAGCCGTATAGAATTGTCGACAGGGATCAGCTATTTCAGTGATAAGAATGGAATAGAAGGGAATGTTCATAGTATAAAAAAACACAACAACCTTCTTTACCTTGCCACATCACAGGGAATATATTACATGGAAGAAAAAAATAAAAATCTTTTTCAAACAATTCAATTCAAAAAAATAAAGGGATTAAACGCTAATTGCTACAAGTTTCATGTATTTGATGATAAGCTTATTACCATATCAGACAAAGGGGCCTATACCATTAAAAACGGTGAAGCTTTTCTGTTCAATAATAAGTTTAAAGGTTCTTATACCACCTCTCACAACTTCAGATCAAAAGAGGAGTATTTCATTATCGGTGACAACCAAGGTCTTTTTTTAGTTGAATATGCCAATGGTTTATTCATTCACAAAGGTAGATTTCCAAAAATAGATCAGCATGTTACAAGTATTGCAGAAGATAAGGAAGGCCATTTATGGGTTTCTGTAAAAAGAAAAGGCATCTACAGGATTTCATCTTTTAGCGACAATTTAAGACAAATTGAATACAAATTTTACCCTGCAGAAATCATTTCAGATGAAAAACCAGCATGGGTCGAATTATATCCGACTTCATACGGCATACTTTTTTCAACCTCCGAAGGTCTGTACCGATTTAATAATCAAAAAGATATTTTTTATAAAGATACCCTCTTATCGAAAGGTTATAAGGACAAGTGGATTTTTCCGATAGTTGAAGACGAGGAAGGAAGTTTATGGTTCAATGTGGTAACTAAAAATAATAATTCTAAAAACAAACTGGTTGTAAAAAAGAAGAATGAGCAAGCGCCGCAAAATACAATTCATTTATCCTTAAACCGGATAAAAAATTTCTATATTAAAACAATAAAACCGGAAAATGGGAATATAGTTTGGTTTGGAGGACCTGACGGGGTAGTAAGAATCGATTTCAACCAACTTAAGGAGGAAAAAACTTCTTTCACCACTTTGATCTCAGAGGTTAGCATTAATAAAGATTCTGTTATTGCTTATCATATTAAAGATAACAGTCAAAATAAGCCACCGAAAATTAATCATATATATAACAACTTAAGCTTTAATTTTGCAGCTACGCATTTCATCAGCGAGAATGAAATTTTGTTCAGCACTTTCCTTGATGGTTACGATAATAATTGGAGCAAATGGTCAACCCAGAATTTTAAAGAATACACCAATCTTTCCAGCGGAAAATACACATTCAAAGTAAAAACAAAAGATATTTACGGAAACATTTCTCCACACGCCACCTATAGTTTCACTGTAAAACCGCCTTTTTACCGAACATGGTATGCCTATCTGATATATTTTATTTTCATTGCACTGATCCTTTTCATTCTATTTAAATGGCGAGCCTATTTCTATGCTAAAGAAAAATTCAAACTTGAAAATATAATCAATGAAAGGACTGAAGACGTGTTACTGCAAAAAGAAAAGACCGACAGGTTAATTGAACGTTTGTTACCGAGAGAAACTGTAAGTGAGCTAAAATCAGGCAGAAAAGCAGGACCTTATCATTATAACATGGTGACAGTCCTTTTTGGCGACATACAAGGTTTTACAAAAATCACCGAAAACCTTGAAAAAGTAAATGCCACGCAACTTCTGGATAAGCTGGATAAATTTTTCCTTAAATTTGACAGTATCGTTGAAAAACACAACATAGAAAAAATTAAGACGATAGGCGATGCCTACATGTGCGCAGGTGGAATTCCGGATGAAAATCATACCAACCCAATAGAAGTTATTGTTGCCGCCATTGAAATGCAAAACTACATGAAAGAACTAAAAAAAGAAACGGAAGAAATATCAAATATCTGGGACCTCCGTATTGGAATTGACACGGGACCAATTATTGCAGGAGTTATTGGAAGAAGCAAGGCAAACTATGATATCTGGGGCTCAACAGTTAACATGGCAAGTCGTATGGAAGCTTCCGGATCTCCAGGGAAAATAAACATTACAGGAAACACATTCATGTTGGTAAAAGACTTCTTTATTTGTAAGTACAGGGGAAAGATGCCTGTCAAAAATAAAGGGGAAATAGATATGTATTTTATAGAAGGTTTGAAACCAAACTTCGCAGAAGACTTGCGCGGCCTGAGACCAAACAAAGAATTTCAGGTAAACCTCCAGCTGCTTCGATTCAATGACTTAGAAGAAATGATCCTGGAGAAAATGGAGAAGGGACTTCCGAAAGAACTTCAGTATCACAATGTAAAACATACAATTGACGTAGCTACCCAGGTGGAGTTAATCGGCAAAGCAGAAGATGTCAGCACCGAAAGCATATTGCTCCTTAAAACGGCAGCACTTTTCCACGATTTAGGACACATAAGTACTTACGAGAATCACGAGCAAGAAGGAGGAAAAATAGCACAAAAAATACTTCCCGATTTCGGTTACTCCCAAAAACAAATCTCAAAAATTGTCGAGCTCATCCTTGTAACGAAGATTCCGCCTCAACCCAAGGATCATCTGGAAAAAATCATGTGTGATGCCGACCTTGATTATCTTGGCAGGGAGGATTTTGTGCCTGTTGCTTACAACCTATACAGAGAACTGAGAAGAATGAATAAAATCAGTTCTTTTGAAGAATGGAAAAAAATACAAATCGATTTTATCCGGCAACACTCCTATTTTACTGAAACTGCCCAAAAACTCAGAGAAGTGAATAAACAGAGACAACTGGAAAAAATTATGAATGAAATGTATTCTGAAGGAGACAAAAATAGTTGACTGAGTTAATTAAGTAAATAGAGTGGAGTAAATTGGCACATTCAGAATAAGACATTCAATAAAACAATAACTTAATCTCATAAAACATGCATACGTCCAAGATACCCATTATGCTTGCGAACATTGAAAACAGAATTATCGTCAAAAATCAAATACTGCCCTTTAATACCGACCAATTTACCTTTATACTGCTTAACTTTATCAAAACTTATGCTTTTTACCTTTGGAGGGAATGACTCTACCGGATATTGAATATATGTTATCTTGTCTTCTTCAAAAAGATACTTTTGCAATTCAGGAGTCAAATTTTGAGCGGCTACTTTCTTTTCCTCGAGTAAATTTACAGGATTTTTCACCTGGTTTTTCAGCATCTGCTGCCAGTTGGTTTTGTCTCCCATGTATTGCTTTAAATCAACCTCAATCAATCCTGCTAAATGCCTGTTGGGTGTTTTTGCCAGTTTTATTGCCTCATGGGCTCCCTGATCCATCCAGCGGGTTGGTATCTGCGTATGTCGGGTAACTCCAACTTTTAACCCGCTGGAAACAGCCAGGTAAACAAAATGATCTATTAGACAATGGTCCTGTGACCATTCCATGTCCCGCGCAATACCTTCATGTGCCTGGCATTTTTCCGGATTAACAATACAAGGTGCTGTTTCGGGGGCATTCATAAAACATGGATAACAATAGCCCTGGAAAAAAGACTTACTTGTTTTCCTTCCACAGCGTATACAATTGATTTGATCCAGATAGGTTAGCTGAATATCCCGACCGATAAGATCATTCATATATACTTTTTCTGAGCCTATATTTAAATAGTACTGAACAACATCACTCAATTCAGTTGACATTTTTAATAAATTGCCCTCTAATTTCATTCGAATATTGATTTTATTGATTTTATTAATTATATCGTTGTTCTTACTTAATAAATCAAAATTAACAAAACTTTTACACCTAATACCTAAACAAAACAGACTAGGAAGCTTATTCTATTTGCATATAAAACTACAAATAAAAACTTTATTATATATTTTTGTTATTTTCATATCAATTTTTACTATAATAATCAAAAAATAAAACAGTTTTTTGTAGGAAGAAAAATCTGGACGCAATAGTTGATATTATAGCGAATCCATAGAATTTAAAAAAAATAAGAAATAAGTTACTATGAAACAGTCAAAAAGATTATACCGCAACACGGAAAACAGAGTTTTGGGTGGAGTTTGTTCAGGATTAGGAGCCTACTTTAATGCAGATCCGGTAATAATCAGAATTATTTTCATTTTGTTTACCGTAATATTTGCCTCCGGAATTTTAATTTATCTTGTGATGTGGATGATAACTCCTGAAGCTCGCACAGAAGAACAAAAACGTGAAATGCAAGGAGAAAAATTCAATTTTAAAGACTTTAAACAAAAGGCTAAATCAGAATATGAGGATATTAAAAATAATTTTAAATTATAAGATTTCAAGCAAATTCATTTAATCTTCATCTCATAAAAATCTTTATACATTAATGCATTGAAATGAAAAGATTTCTTTATTACCATTAAATTATTTTATTTTTTGTTTGGCGAGAAAAGATTTTTTTTATCTTTGCAAAACCTTGAAAAGGAAACGATCTTAATTTATTGACCCATGGTGTAATGGAAACACGTCAGGTTTTGGTCCTGAAGAGTCCAGGTTCGAGCCCTGGTGGGTCAACAAAACAAACCCCGATCAAAAAACTGGTCGGGGTTTTTTATGACATCAAATTCACTCTGCAAGGCCATATCCTATTGCATTCATTTTTCACGCTATGAAGAGCAGGTATCAATTCCTTTATAAAACTCAAAAAAACTTTTTAAAAATCTTTTGCGAATAAAAAAAGAACATTATATTTGCAACCGCTTATTTGAAATTATAAAGGGCGATTAGCTCAGTTGGTTCA
>CAYFRV010000072.1:0-8227 GCA_964345495.1 uncultured Bacteroidales bacterium
ATACATAGCAGCGTGCAACCTACGCTGAACTATGGGATAATTTTTTTCCACCTGACAGGTTTCCAAAACCTGTCAGGTGGGGAAATCAACTCAATTAACTCAATCAACTCAATCTCCTACTGAACAACAATCTTCCTCGTATGGACATGCTCATTCGTATGTATTCTCAGATAATAGACACCTTCCGGGAACTGTTGAGTTTCAATGTAATATTTTTCTTTTCTTGTGGTAATTTGATCGCTGTAGATTGTCTTACCCTGGTTATTGAACAACATTAACCGGAATTTTTTCGGTGTGTCTGCTTCGATGTTTACCGTAAGTTTTTCCCTTACAGGATTGGGATAAATAAATATCCGGTAGTTGTCAGCATTAATGTTTTCAAAATTAATACCTGTGGAAACTGAAACTACGTCAACTGTATCGGAGCCTTCGCACCCTTTATTGTCTGTTACGAAAACATAATAAGTTCCATAGTCGGTAACCTGGTAAGATGAATTTTGGGAACCGTTTTGCCATTCATAAGAGGTAAGGTAGTCTTCTTCCGCACTCAGGTAATACGGAAAGTCATCTTCTTCCAGCTCTAGTGTGTCGGGGCCAATATCAACATCGGCATCGCCATAAATTTCTACATCATGTGTCAGGGTGTCGTTGGACGGTATAAGATCGCCCGAATAGTTTACAAAGTACCGGAAGGTATGCATTCCTTCTCCTGAAATATTTACCTTTTTGTTGAACGTATATTCAGCAGTGCCTTCAGGAGTGAGATCTTCTTCAAGCGTCATGGTCTCGTTTGCTTCTTTGTCTTCGACAATATAACCTAAAGGAATTTCAGTGTCGCTTTCAAAAGTATAATCACTGAGATTGGTAAAAGACATTTTCACCTCAACCGCATTCGGCATGTGGCAAGTCGGCTCAGGTTTAAGCAGCGCCACTGGTTTCAGGTCGGTTAGAGCAAGAATGACCTTGGCGGAATCGGTACTGGAACAGCCGTTTGTATCGGTTACTGTCACCGGATAATAGTCGTTCTCTGTTTCTGTGGATTCTTCCACGGTGAAATACCTGTCTGCGGAACTATCCGGATGCCAGTAATACGAATCAAATTCGCCCGGGTCAAGTGTGTAAGAAAGGGCATACACAACTGTGTCGCTGGAAGTAAACTGAATTTCCGGATAACCATAAGCTGTGGTTATGTCCCGCAATGTATCGTTTCCCGGTCGCATGTCATTGGGTTGCATGGTGTAGAAATCAAATGTATAGTCGCCGAAATCGCTCATGTCCATAGTGCTGTCAAATTGGTGCGAAAGGGTATCTCCCGGTAGCAAGTCCTTTGAAAGTGTTACGGTGTCTTTCTCAATGAATGTATTGTCCAGGTCAAATCCCAGGTAGAGATCTTCTCCTGCGAATACAGTATCCGTGCCGTTATTTCTGACTTCAATTTCCGCTTGTGCATCTTCCGGCAATTCACAATCAGACAGCGGAGCCAGCTTCTGACTTACGATCATGTCGTGAATCCACAATTTCACGTGTGCGGAATCGGTGGTGGAACAGCCGTTAGTGTCTGTTACCGTCACTGCATACCATTGATCCCCTGTGGTTTGATATAATGAGTCGGTTACGGTGAATGTAGAACTGTTTTCTTCACCGTATTCCCATTCATATAAAGGATATCCTGTTTCGGCTTCAATTTCATAGCTCAGGGCTTCCACGGTGGTGTCGGTATCCATTGTAAAATCAGGGAAGCCATAGGATGTCACTTCTTTTGTCAAAGTATCATTGGAAACATTTGTCTCATAATCTTCAGGCACTAATTGCGTGTACACTTCCAAATTATAGGTCATATCCAGCGTGGACATGTCGAGCGGTTTAGTAAATTCATGCTCGAAAGTCTCGCCCGGATTAACGGTGTCGTTCATTTGGAATGTATCGCGTGTACTGTTTCCGTCTGCAATAGCGCCCAGTATTACGTAGTCATTCACAAAAAGCGTATCAGTGCCATAGTTTTGAACCCGCGCTTTAACGTAAGTTTCTTCGCCGATTTCACAATCATCAACCGGACTTAAAATACTGTCCACGCCAATGTCGGGCTTAAGTCTCAGTATACTTACGGAATCTTCAGAGACACAACCGCTGACTGTGTTTTCCACAGTAACAATTACGGTATCTTTATCTGAGATGGAAAGGTCACTGTATTCGTTTCCTGATGGAGTACCAGAGCCGCCTTCCCAGCTATAGGAATAGTCGGAGTCATAAGGCGTGCTGAGCGTAAGCGTATCCGGTTCCACAGTTTTGATATCCGGCCCCAGGTCGGCTGTTGGATAGCCGTAGATGGTGACTTGTTTGGTGGCGGTGTCGTTAGTTGATTGATAAAATTCACTGTTCTCTTCCATTATGGTATAAGCAGTAAGTGAATAATTTCCGGCTGTGTCAATATCTAATGTTTTGTCCAGGGTAAATTCATAGGTGCTGTCCGGGGGTATTTGTTCATTTACCACACAGGTATCGAATACAGAAACTGTTGGTTCTGTCTCGTATTGCATGTCAATGCCTACAGGAATTGAATCTCCTACATCGATTGAATCCAATCCAAAGTTTTTAATACTGACTACCGGGTAGACTGAAGCTGAGGGTTCACATTGAGATTCGGGAATAAGTATTGTATCTATCCCCACATCGTCTGGTGCGTTGAAAATGTTTATGTGACTGAATGCAAAACCTTCATATTTCTGTGTGTTATTACTTGCAAAATGAATACGGAAACGGACATTATTCTTATTTGTAATTTCTACAGGAAGAAAAGTTTTTGCTGTGTACCAGCCACTAGTTCTTTCATCCCAGCCTGGAGCGTTAAGACTTTCTATTGTATCAAGGTTATTGTACCAATCCCAGTTGAAGTTACCCTCATAATTCAATGTATCTACAGTATGCCATATTTCTTCTTCATCTAAGGAGTATTGTACATTAGCACCGTCAAACCCTGATTCGCTATCGCTGAAAATTCTTAAATTTATCACTGGATAATCTTTTTCCCTCATATCATAGCAAGGTCCCATGACATAAGAGTTTTCATCGTTGTTATAATTACCATCAAGATTTGTCAGCCAGGAATGATCATCTTGAGGTTCTTCAGGTTGAATAGTAGAACCCCCTGGGGTACCCCATTCCCATGAATTGTTTATGCTTGACTCTGAAGCTTCCCAGAAATCATTTTCGTTATTTTCAAAACCGTAAGAATATGGTAGTTTATAAGTTGGGGGCGCATAAATTTCAGTGTATAGAGTATCATTCTTATTCCAATCATCTTCTGAATACTCAGTGCTTGCAAAGACATCTGTATATAACATAGGTTCAGAAAGATCAACTGTTGGTCTAAAAGTAAAGATAGTATCTCCTTCACTAGGAATGCTTCCAAAAATAGTATCTCTAATAACTGTTGTGCCACCATCCACAGAAAAAGCTACAGGAATGGTATCGTTTGTGGGCAAAGCACCTTGATTTGTTACGCGAATAGTCACAGTATCATTTCCGGTATGCCCACATCCATCTGTAGGCTCTATGACTTCATTCACATAAACATCTTGAGAAATAAACTTTCCATAAACAGATAAATTATCTATATTCCAACCTGAATATTGCTTATCAGGGTCAGTTGGTCCAATAGTAAAACGAATTTTTACTTCTGGTTTATATTCTGCTGAGTCCGGTAGAGGTAATTGTATTTGTTGCCATGAATTATCCCTTACAAAAGAAGAATTTCGCCATACATTTTGCCAGGTATTACCATTGTCCAGGCTTATATCTACCATGGCAGAATCGTAATTTTGGACATTAAGATATCGGTAAAATAACAAATATAGTTCTCTATAATAATCTGCATCAATTGTTTTAGTTATTGCTTGGTATTCCCGATCTGTAAGGTCAGGTTCATAATCTCCGGAATAAGAGTTCAAACCGGTAAGATCGCTTCCTAATACTGAATCCCCCTGATATGCTTTATAAGGATCTGAGTTGCCTACCCAACCCCCTATGCCTTGTGGTTCATCTATTTGGAATTCGCCAATTAAATTCCATCCTTTATCAGTTTCGAAATCATCATAATATAAGGATTCTTTTATTAATCTCTCTCCAGATGGAGACTGATCACTTTCCGGATATGATTTTCCTCCAATGTGAATGGAGCCGGAATTTATCATTGCATCAGCGATATTATTATGGATTTCGTGAGTGCTATCTGCCGCTATATCATAGGTTATCCATAAATATTTTTCTCCTTTTGAAAAATCATAGTTAATTCCAGTAAATTTAGCTTTCCCATTTTCAAAGCTTGTTGCAGTTCCAAGTTGTTTTGTCGGAGCAAAAAATTCCTCATTAGTCAAAAAGAGCTTTACTCCGTTTTCCATAATGTTTTCATCGTTTGTGTTCAACGAATTAACTATTAAAGAATCAAAGTATAATGTGCCTGTGTTTCCGACAATTGAAAGGTCTATTCTTAAAACTGGATTTTGAGATGATTCAGATACAACCAGATCATTGGAAGCTTGATGGACTGAAAGACTTTCTAACTCTTTGGGAACTTTTCCTCTTTCCACGACTAAGACCGAATCAATACATACGCCATGACCTCCATTGCTTATGCCATCAAATCCAATGATACAAGTATCCTGTAATGCGCGTTCAGGTAATTCAATGTTTCTAATCTTCCACTCGTTGTCTTCTGTAGGGTTTGTATATTCTTCCAGTAATACCCATGAACTGTCTTTACCTGCTTTGAATTTTACCTCTAAATTATCCCAGTAATCTCCCCATTGTTCCATTGCGTGTGCAAAAACGAGATCGGGTTTTGTAGCGTATTCGAGATTTATGGAAGGCAACATCATTATTGTACGGGGAGTTCCTGTTTCTGATGCAAAAAATATTGCATTGCGATTTCCCTGGTATGCTGATTCAGGATTTCCACTGTTTGGGATACCTGGGTCTGTAGAATGCCCTCCATCTAGCGTATCCCAATCGTATTCATACTCTACATATTCATTCCATTTACTTGGGATAGATATATCTTCAAATGTTTGGTAATAATAACCATTTTCTATTAAAGCAACTGAATCGAGACATACCCCATAAGCATGGTTCCCTGTTGCCTGAAACCCCAATATGAATGTGTCGTTAATTGCCTGATCTGGTAAGTATAAAGAAACCCGGTTCCATTTGTCTGGGTCAGTTGGGGAAAAAACTGTATCTAGCAATTTCCATGATTCGCTTGTACTTGTTTTATATTTAACCCATAAGCTATCATTTGCCCCGTTTTTTGCTTCCTGTGCATGGGAAAAAGATAACTCTGGGCGTATTGCTGATGACAGGTCAATTGTGTCTAAAACTAGAATGGTTGAAGTTCGTTCGCTTGTATTCGTATAAAAAATTGCATTGGTATTGCCCTGATGTGGACTATTAGGATGACCTTCATGTCCGCCTGAAAGGGTGTCCCAGTTGTAGGTTTGTTCTATATAATCATTCCATTCTGGAGGAATTTCATTTTCAAAATTCTCTACGATATAGCTTTGGCTATACCCCAAGTTTAGGGACAAGAGAAAGAAAATAACTGTTTTTAATATGAAAAGTTGAAGAAAATTCATTTGTTTAAAGCTAACTATTTTTTCCAAAATACGTAATAATTTGATAAAAGTTCAAAAAATTTTGATTAGAAATATTATTTTTATGGTTAAAAACAAAAAAATTATGAGAAGAATAACACAGCTAAGTTACATCCTTTTTTTCTTTTTTCTTCTACTCGTATCATTTTCTGCTATGAGTCAAACCGACAAAGAGTTTTGGTTTGGAGCACCTGAAATTACCTCTGGTCATGGTGATGAACCTATTTCTTTGCGTGTATCTGCGCTAAAATTAGATGCTGATGTTACAGTTGAGATACCTGCTGCAGGTATAACCATTGACAACATTACATTACCTGCGGGTGAATCTGCTGAAATAGACTTAACGCCCTATAAAGCTGATCTTGAAAACTCTAATTATGGAGTCATAGAAGATAAAGGCTTACATGTTACTTCTACTACCCCAATAACAGCTTATTATGAATTAAAGAGGACTAATAATCCGGATATTTTTTCTTTAAAAGGAGAAAATGCAGCAGGTACTGAATTTTATACTCCATTTCAAAATCAATGGCCTAATGGTAGTTATACCCCTCAGCCTTATTGCGGCTTCATAATTGTTGCTACAGAAAATAATACCGATGTAACTATTGATCCTTCTAATGATATTCAAGGCCACCCTGGTCCTGGTCTGCCTGATTCCCCTTTCACTATTACCCTGGATAAGGGGCAATCTTTTGCATGTGTAGCAGCTGGCACAGCTGCTAATGATCACTTAATGGGATCTTATATTTCATCGAATAAAAAGATAACGGTAACAAAATATGACGATTCCAGTACATATACTTCAGGGGGATGTAGAGATGTTATTGGTGATCAGTTAGTACCTACAGATGTTATAGGATATGAATATATTGCAACAAAAACTCAGCTAAGTTCAGATGAACGAGTATTTATTTTAGGAACTGAATCTAATACAGATATATATACAGAAGGTACTCTGGATACAACTATAGGAGCTGGAGAAACATATTCTTATGAGTTAATTGATGAAGCAACGCATATTGAAGGGACAAAGCCTATTTATGTTTTACATGTAGGAGGATATGGTTGTGAATTGGGAGGAGCACTTCTGCCCACCATTGACGGTTGTACCGGGTCTTTTGAAGTTTATTTTGCTAGATCCAGCACACAAGATTTTTTTATGAATCTACTGATCCGTTCAGGCCCTGCTGAATCGACTTTTTACCTGGAATACGAAGATGGTTCAACCCATAATCTCCCTTCTACGTGGTTTGATCCTGTTCCAAATACCGGTGGTGATTGGATGTATCTTTCCCCACCTAACAACGAGTTCGATGATAATACTATTGGTGGCGTGCCTTTTGACGAAGTTACCCGAATATATAATACACTGGATGTTTTCCATATGGGTTTTAACAATGGAGGAACTACTACCGGTTGTAACTACGGCTACTTTTCTGATTTTAAGGAAGCCGATGCTAATGCGGGAGAAGCTGGCACTGATTTTTCTAATATCCGTAAATGTTTTGGCATACCAATTCAACTAAGAGCAAAGGGAGGGGTTAGTTATCACTGGAGCCCTGAAACTTATCTGGATGATCCAAATATTGCAACTCCTGTTTTAAATGCTGTTCCTGGAACTCATCTTTATGAAGTTTCCATTACTAGACCTTGTTTTGGAGATACTACAATGGACGTTACAGTTGAAATATATGAAAGAGTAGATGCTAAATTTTCTGTGGATCAGGCATATGGTTGTTCACCTTTAGAAGTAGAAATTACTGATGAATGTGTGGGTGCAGATACAACCAAGTATCGTTGGGAATATGGCGATGGCTCTCCCATAAATCATGACTATGATTCTGTACATACACATACATATACCAATACAACCGATACTACCCAACAATACCGATTATCTCTTTTAGTTAAGAATGAAGATGATTGTGTAGATACCCTTGGGCGAACTATAACTGTTGAACCTTCCCTGGATGCTAATCTTGAACCTTCACCCGATACAATAGGTTGTAATCCCCTACCGGTACAATTCAGAAACTCTACTACCGGCGGAAACATGGACTCTACTACCTACCAATGGGAGTTTGGAGACGGGAATTCTTCCTCAGACTCGATTCCTATTCATACTTTCCAAAATCCATCCGGAAGTGACACAACATATACGACAATCATGACGGCAGAATCTAAATTTGGATGCCTGGATTTTGATACTACTGAGATTACCGTCCATTCATACATTAATGCCAGCTTTACCCTCGATACCATTGAGGGGTGTTCCCCCTTAACCATTCACCCGGATGCAAAAAGTTATCTGGGTATTGATGAATCTACCTGGTACTTTGAAGGGCTTGATACAACCACTGTAACCGGATTTGACCCCGATCCCGGTCCGCGCACCTATATCAATCGTTCAGGCACTTCTGATACGCTTGAGGTAAAACTGGTCGTAGAAAATCCGGATGGTTGTCAGGACAGCATGTCCCGCCAGGTCATCATCCACCCGGAAGTGCATGCCGAGTTTGCACCAATGGATATCGCTAGTTGTAATCCGGTGACTGTAGATTACACAAATCAGTCCACAT
>CAYFRV010000072.1:8327-11289 GCA_964345495.1 uncultured Bacteroidales bacterium
ATGGATATCGCTAGTTGTAATCCGGTGACTGTAGATTACACAAATCAGTCCACATATAGAAGCACTCCCGATACAGCCGGGCTTTTCTACCAATGGGATTTCGGAGACGGCAACACCAGCACAGCCGAAGATCCTGTGCATAAATTCACGAATTCCAGTTTTGAGGATACTACATATAATGTCAACCTGGAGGTGGTTTCGCCCAGGGGGTGTACGCATGACACTACCGGCTCGGTGGAAGTCTATAGTTACCTGAAAGCCGATTTTAGCGCTTCCAATGTAAAGGGATGTTCCCCACTTGAAGTTTCGGTAACCAATAATTCGGTAGGCGACATTAATTATTACTGGTTCTGGGACGATAACAGTCTGGATACGCTTAATCCTGATGGGACGACCAGTGCTTCTTCGTTTACAGAAACATACGTAAATAACAATTCAGATACTGTTCAAACGAAATGGCTGACTTTGATTGTATCGAATAGCCACCAAGAGTGTACTGATACCATGAAACGTAAAATCACTATTTATCCAGAGGTAACAGCTGATTTTGGAACTACACCCTCCCCTGCAGAAGGGTGTAACCCGTTTAAAGTCAGTTTTACGAACAATTCAGCATATAGCGGCACAACTGATACCACTGGTCTTTTTTATTCCTGGGATTTCGGTGATGGCGGAAACTCCAGTGAATTTGAACCTACACATACCTTTACCAATTCATTGCCCGATGATACAACCTATACAGTTGAGCTGGCCGTGGAATCGAATAACGGGTGTGTCGATACAACTGATGGGACTGTTACCGTAAATGACTACATCAAAGCCGATTTCTCCGTAGATGAACCGGTAGGATGTGCCCCCTATACAATTACGATAGATGAATATTCCTCAGGAGGAATCAATAGCTATGAATGGGATTGGGAAGGAGATGGAACTATTGATAACACATCTTCAACAGGAATATTTACGCATGAGTACCAAAATTTTTCTGATACGGTAGCAATATTTCCGCTTACCCTTATTGTTGCCAACAATGACGGATGTGAAGATACGCTTACCAGGGATATTAAGGTTTATCCCGATGTGGAGCCGGATTTCGGTATGTCCGACAGTACAGGCTGTCATCCGGTCCAGGTAGATTTTACAAACAACTCTACGCCTGACACCGATCTGTCATATACATGGGATTTTGGTGATGGCGGTACTTCAAACCAGGATTCTGTGTCACATACATTCACTAACTTCAGCAATACAGGGGATTCAACTTATACGGTCAGTCTCATTGCCGAATCGGATTATTATTGCCGTGACACGATTTATGACACTGTTGAGGTTTATTACAACCCCAAGGCAAAAATGAGTGTGAATGAAACGGAGTCATGCCCGCCATTGAATTTGGAGGCAGAAAATCAAAGTACAGGCGGAGACACATACACATGGAGTTTTGGTGATGGAACGGATTCAACACTTTCAAATACTGATCCTGTAGATAATTCTTACGATAATACAGACAGCACCGTAGCCAACTTTGACTTGCAGTTACTGGCCGAAACAACCGAAGGATGCCGGGATAGTACACAACTCCGACTGAGTGTTTATCCGAGAGTGATAGCAGATTTCGATGTAAAAGATGGGTATGACTGGGCAGGTTGTCATCCTCACAACATAGAATTTGATAACCAAACCGACAATGCCGACTATTATTCATGGGACTTTGACGATGGTGTAACTTCGAATCTTGTAAATCCGGTCAATCGGTTTGAAAATACATCACAAAGTAACAAACCATTTGATGTTGAGTTACAGGCGACCTCAGAATTCAACTGTGCGGATACCGTTTCAAAACCTGTAACGGTATATCCTTCACCGAATGCAGCTTTTGCAGTAACCCCAACGCTGCAGATTTTCCCGAATTCTACAGTGAGCCTGGATAATAATACCAATCATACTGATGCAGGCTTATGGAATTATTCATGGGATTTCGGAGATGGTGGCACTTCTGATGAAACCCAACCGGGAGAATACACTTACGAGGATTGGGGCGAATATGATATCACGCTGGAAGCAGAAAGTGCGCAGTGTTATGACAGTGTGACCCACAGCATTATAATTATAGCCCCGGAACCTATTGCTAATTTCACAACAGATCCTATGGAAGGCTGTCAGCCGTTAACTGTTCAGTTTAATGATAATTCAATGTATGCTGATGATTATCACTGGGATTTCGATGACGGTGATACTTCCAAAGCTGTGAATCCAGAACATACCTTTACGGATGCCGGTACGTTTTATGTAAAACAGAGCATCTCCGGTGAAGGAGGAGAGGATTATGATTATCAGACCATTCGTGTCTTTAGAAAACCAATAGCAGATTTTGAGGTAGAACCCAAGCTTGTTATGCTTCCGGACGAACAAATTGCCTGTTACAATTTATCCAAATACGAGGATACTTATAAGTGGAATTTTGGAGACGGCGGTAAGGCAAATATCGAAAGTCCAAAACACCTCTACCGTGATACCGGCAAGTATGACATACGCCTTGAAGTTGCTTCCTTTAAGGAATGTCGTGATACATTGGTCAAAGAAGATATTGTTCATGTGGTTGGTCAGGGTCAGATCAAGTTTCCCGATGCCTTTACGCCAAATAAGAGCGGTCCTTCGGGAGGTAACTGGAGTGAAAGTGAAAGCCTTGACAAATTAAATGATGTCTTCCACCCGATTGGAGAGGGGGTTATCGAGTATAAGCTGGAAATTTTCAACAAATGGGGTGAAAAGATATATGAAAGCAATGATTTCCACAAAGGCTGGGATGGTTATTATCAGGGAGAGCTGCAACCCCAGGACGTTTACATCTGGAAGGCAGAAGGAAAATTCAGTAATGGAAAGACCTTTGAAAAGATGGGCGATGTAACTCTGATAAGATAGAGAAATTTAAGTTGGTATGAGCGGAATTGCAAATTCCGCT
>CAYFRV010000073.1:0-11272 GCA_964345495.1 uncultured Bacteroidales bacterium
ATGATTTCCAGGCTTATTCAAAAGATCGGAACTTTCGGCTCGCAACCCGAAACCCGTAACTCAGCCCCCCGCAACTGCTACTGCTTCTGCCAACATATTAGAAAATTGATGGAAATTTTAATATTTACCTCTACTTCTGAATTTGCCTCCCAAGCTATTTGTCTTTTTCTTCATCCTCTTTTTCGGGTTTTGTAAAACTATAGGCTATTCCCTTCATAAAGTATTTTGGTACTTCTCCAAACCCCCCGGTTGATTCCTCTTTAGTTATCAGCACTATTTGAGCACCTTTGTTAGCGGCTCTGCGTTTTAGTCTTATTTTGGCGGTCCGTTCAGCAGATCTTGGGGTGCGATTCCTTGATGATGAACTGCCGTGGACCTCGCCTACCTTATATAAACCTTTTACTTCGGACTCTTCGTTTGTCAGTACAACATTTTTCCAGCTCGTTTCTTCAACATCCATTATTATTGGTTCATTGAACTTCTCTCTTCTCCCTGAATGATATACGATTCGCTGCACCTGCTTCTTTTCAACCTCTTTATTTTCGTCACTGCCAGGTTCTTCATATATTATCGAAGAATACATGACCCGCTTGATTTTCACAATTTTCTTACTTTGTCCCAACATATAAATTGTATCCAGCTTTTGTTCTGTTTCTGCTTGAGAAAAAGCCGAAATGAAAATAAAAACCCCTAAAATTGTAATTAACAAACGTTTCATTTTTCTTGCCTTAAATTTATTTTACAATATATTTCAAAAAATGTACCGAAATTATATCCTTTTACAAAAATATTCATAATTCGTTTAACCCGAATACAAAATCTTAAATAAAGCATATTAAATTTGCAGTAATTTAACAGACAGGCGTTATGAATCAATCTCTAAAAAATAATTACAACAATTTCTACAAATATTATAGTAATGAGGCATCGGGACTAAAGCGGCAACTGCATTGGCTGGCATTGTTCCGGGTTACGTCTTTTGCTGCAGCGGTTTTGCTTACCTATTATTTAATCCCATATAATATTTTTTTAGGTATATCAATCGGAATTTTAGCTCTGTGCGTGTTTATGTTCTTTGTTATACGGTATTTTAAAATAAGCCGGAAAGAAAATTTCACGAAAAACCTTATGCATGTCAACCGGCAAGAAATTGAAGCTTTACGTGGCAATATTGAAAATTTTGACAGCGGTTCAGAATATTGGGAAACGGACCACCCTTATTTGAAGGACTTAGAGTTGTTTGGGTCCAAAAGCCTTTTTCAGTTTCTGAACAGAACCTGCACATATACGGGGAAACATGAATTAGCAAGCTGGCTGTACAGCGTTTTAAACAACCGTGAAATGATAATAAAGCGCCAGCAAGCGGTCAATGAGCTGAAAGACCTGCTTGATTGGCGCCAGAGTTTTTTAGCCCTCGGAAAATTACTTGATATAAATTCTTACAACGATACGCATCTTATTTCATGGGCTAAAGAAGCTAGTCACGGGATAAGAAGATTATATTACCAGTTAGCCAGAATATTGCTGCCTGTCTTAACTGTTTTAGGAATTATTGCAAGTGGATATGGCTATATTCCTTTCGGACTGCTCTTGATCCTGATTCTTTTTAACCGTTTTGTTATTTGGCAGGCTTCAAAAAAGGCAAAAACGCTCTATCAGAGAGTAACAAAACATGTTGCTACTCTGAAAAGCTATCAGCGTTTATTTCAGCATATTGAAAAACAAAGCTTTGACTCCAAAGAGTTAAAAGAATTAAAAGAAGCGCTTTTTGTAAACGGAAAGCCGGCCAGTAAACTAATAAAAAAACTGACCGAAATTTCCGATTCGTTGGAAAGTGGGGAAAATACTGTTGTAGATATTTTAATAAATTCTATTTTTCTGTGGAATATACACCACATTATTCGGCTCGAAAAATGGCATTCACTTTATGGTAAATATATTGAAAAATGGGTTGGGATAATTGGAAAATTTGATGCATACATCAGTATGGCGAATTACAGCTACAATCATCCGGAATTTACTTACCCTGTGTTCAATGAAAATCAAATTTTATATGCTGAACAATTAGGCCATCCTTTGATTAATGATGAAGTCCGTGTATGTAATGACTTTCAGATTAATAAGAAGGGCAACGTGTTTATTATAACCGGAGCTAATATGGCGGGGAAGAGTACTTTTCTACGAACTGTGGGTGTCAATATGGTTCTTGGAATGGCTGGCGCTCCGGTTTGTGCAAAAAAACTAGAATTTAAGATCACCCGGATTTTTACGAGCATGAATATTACAGATTCATTATCTGAGAATGAATCCTACTTTTATGCAGAAGTAAAACGATTAAAACAACTTATTGATAAAGCGATGGGGGAAGGCGACCTATTAGTGCTGCTTGATGAAATATTGACAGGTACAAACACTAAAGACAAAGAGATAGCATCAAAAGCCTTTTTGGAACGCCTGTTGGAAATGCAGATGACCAGTCTGATTGCTACGCATGACCTGTCACTAACAAGTTTAGCGGAAGAACATCCGGATACAATCCTAAATAAAAGTTTCGAAGTGGATATGGTTAACCAGGAAATGCATTATGATTATAAAATCCGGGATGGCGTGGCAAAAAATATGAATGCACTGGAATTGCTCAAACAAATGAAGCTGATTAGGTAATAATTTTCTATAAATCCGCTTATTTCTTCAACTTTTATATTACCAAAAAAAGTAATTAACAATCTTCGCTCTGCTTGTTGAAAAACAAATTCCATAAGAATTATTCTTTTAGTTAATTTTACAAAAAATTCGAGGCTATGGCTACAAACTATTCTGAAGACAGTATCAGGACATTAGAATGGAAAGAACACATCCGAAGGCGACCGGGAATGTATGTTGGTAAGCTGGGTGACGGAGCATCTCAGGATGACGGGATCTATGTTTTGATGAAAGAAGTCCTCGACAACTCTATTGATGAGTTTATGATGGGGAATGGAAAAGAGATTCATGTTGAAGTAAAGGACAGAAGAGTGCGTGTCCGGGATTTTGGACGCGGAATACCTCTTGGAAAGGTGAAAGATGTAGCCTCCAAAATGAATACAGGTGCAAAGTATGATTCAAAAGTGTTTAAGAAATCAGTTGGGCTTAATGGAGTCGGAATAAAGGCAGTAAACGCCCTTGCTAAAACTTTTATTATAGAATCATACAGAGAAGGGAAAAAGACTTCCATTGAATTCTCTAAAGGTGAACTGATAAGTGAAGTTTCTTCACAGCCTACTGATGAAAAGAACGGGACTTGCGTGATTTTCTCTCCCGATAATGAGCTGTTTGGTGATTATCACTATATTGAAGAGTATATTGAAAATATGCTCAAAACTTATGTCTATTTAAATTCAGGCCTTACAATTGATTTCAACGGAAATAGGATGTATTCGGAGAATGGACTCAAAGATCTGCTGGAGGAAAACATGAGTTCGGATGGTCTTTATCCGGTCATTCATCTTAAAGGCGAAGACATTGAAATTGCTTTAACACATGGCAATCAGTACGGAGAGGAATATTACAGCTTTGTGAATGGTCAACATACAACTCAGGGCGGTACGCATTTGAATGCTTTTCGCGAAGCACTGGTGAAAACAATAAGAGATTTTTTTAAAAAAGATTATGATGCTTCTGACATAAGAACTTCGATAATAGCTGCAGTTAGCATAAAAGTAGAAGAACCCGTTTTCGAGTCTCAGACCAAAACCAAATTAGGCTCAAAGAATATCAGCCCGGAGGGCACTTCTATCCGAAATTTCGTGGGTGATTTTGTGAAAACAAAGCTCGATAATTACCTGCACATGAACCAGGAAACTGCAGATATTCTGCTGAAAAAGATAGTCGATTCTGAAAAGGAGCGAAAAGAAATAAACGGCATCAAAAAACTGGCGAAAAAACGCGCCAAAAAAGCCAATCTTCATAATAAAAAGCTTCGTGACTGCAGAATTCATTACAACAGTCAGCATGAAAGAAGAGAAGAGTCAACTATTTTTATTACTGAGGGTGATTCTGCAAGCGGTTCAATCACTAAAGCCCGCGATGTCAATACGCAGGCTGTATTTAGCCTGAAAGGGAAACCCCTGAATAGCTACGGGTTGACAAAGAAAATCGTATACGAGAACGAAGAGTTTAATCTTCTGCAGGCGGCACTGAATATTGAAGAAGGTTTGGAAAATCTGCGGTATAATTATATCGTAATAGCTACAGATGCGGATGTCGATGGAATGCACATCAGATTGTTGCTGATTACATTCTTTCTTCAGTTTTTTCCGGATCTTGTGAAAAACGGGAATCTTTATATTCTGCAGACCCCGCTATTTCGAGTAAGGGATAAGAAGAAAACTTTTTATTGCTATAGCGAAGATGAAAGAAACAAAGCAGTAAAAAAAATCGGTAAAAACGCAGAAGTTACACGCTTTAAAGGGCTTGGCGAGATTTCACCCGATGAATTCAAACATTTTATACAGAAAGATATCAGGTTAGATCCTGTACGCCTGCATAAAGACGACACGATTAAGCAACTGTTATCGTTTTATATGGGCAAAAACTCGCCTCAAAGACAGGATTTTATCGTTGATAACCTGAGAGTTGAAGAAATACTGGACGAAGCATAAATTATAACTTGTAACGAAGATTGAATATTGACAAGGAGGAATTGTTAATAAGTAGTGAGCATTATGGATTATACAGAAGATAAAGGAAACGGACAAGAGAATTACAACGAACAGGAACAAAGCGGGCTTGGTTCAAACGGAAACGGTAATGGGGAAGTGATGCACCACATCACCCATTTGTCCGGAATGTATAAGGACTGGTTTCTTGATTACGCATCTTACGTGATACTTGAACGTGCAGTGCCTCATTTGAATGATGGATTAAAGCCCGTACAGAGAAGGATACTCCATACAATGAAAAAAATGGATGATGGCAGGTTCATGAAAGTTGCCAACATCATTGGTTATACCATGCAGTATCATCCACATGGCGATGCATCTATCGGTGACGCTCTGGTTCAGCTTGGTCAAAAAGATCTGTTGATTGAGACACAGGGGAACTGGGGAAATTCTGCTACAGGCGACAGCGCTGCAGCTCCAAGGTATATTGAAGCCCGGCTCACTAAATTTGCTCATGATGTGGTATTCAATCCAAAAACTACAAAATGGAAAACATCTTATGACGGGAGGAACAAAGAGCCCATAACATTACCTGTGAAATTCCCTTTATTGCTGGCACAGGGCGTTGAAGGAATTGCAGTCGGGCTGGCTTCTAAAATTTTGCCCCACAATTTTAATGAACTAATTGACGGAGCCATCGCCCACCTTAACGGAAATGAGTTTACATTGTTACCGGATTTCCCAACAGGAGGAATAGCCGATTTTGATAAATACAATGACGGAAAACGTGGCGGCCAGGTTAAAGTAAGGGCACGAATTGAAAAAAGAGATAAACAAACATTAGCCATAACTGAACTGCCTTTTGGAAAGACTACAAATTCCTTGATCGACTCTATACTTAGAGCAAATGATAAGGGTAAGATTAAGATCAAACGTATTGATGACAATACAGCAGAACACGTAGAGATTCAGATTCATGTAGCTAA
The DNA here is from genome assembly GCA_964345495.1 of uncultured Bacteroidales bacterium. Lineage (GTDB taxonomy): Bacteria > Bacteroidota > Bacteroidia > Bacteroidales > UBA12077 > JAGXLC01. Next base: position 5,627 of record CAYFRV010000073.1, read on the forward strand.
CGGAACTTCTCTGGATAAAACCATTGACGCTCTCTATGCTTTTACTGACTGTGAAATTTCTATTTCCCCTAATGCATGCGTGATTGATGACTACAAGCCGAGATTTATGGGCGTTAGCGAAATGCTCCGAATCTCCACCGATAATACAAAAGAACTTCTGCGCCAGGAATTAGAAATTAAAAAGAATGAATTACAAGAGTCATGGCATCTTTCTTCATTAGAAAAGATATTCATTGAAAATAAAATCTACAATGATATCGAAGAATGTGAAACATGGGAAGAAATTATTAAAACCATTGACAAAGGCCTGGAGCCTTTTAAAAAGCAATTGGTCAGAGAAGTTACCCGGGAAGATATTACCAAGCTTACAGAAATCAGAATTAAACGCATATCCAAATATGACACGAAAAAGGCAGATGAGTACATTAAATCTCTAGAAGAAGAGATTAAGGAGGTTAATACCAAACTAGCGAATTTAACTCAGTATGCCATTGACTTTTTTAAATCCATCAAGAAGAAATACGGAAAAAACAGAAAACGCAGGACCGAAATTCGTAATTTGGAAACCATAGAGGCTGCGGATGTTGTTGTGCCCAATCAGAAGCTTTATGTTAACTGGAAAGATGGATTTGTAGGAACCGGGCTTAAAAAAGCCGAGTATGTTTGTGATTGTTCAGACATAGATGAAATTATTACCATCCGGAGAAACGGCAAATACATGATTTCCAAAGTAGATGAAAAACTATTTGTGGGTGAAGACATAATTCACGCTCAGGTATTTAAACGAAACGATGAAAGAACAATCTACAACCTGCTTTACCGCGATGGTTACAATGGAAGCATTATGATGAAACGGTGCCCGATTGTCGGAATAACCCGTGACAGGGAATACGATATGACAAAAGGAAATAAAGGTTCTGAAATATTGCATTTAACTGCAAATCCAAATGGCGAAGCAGAAGTATTGAAAGTATACCTGCATCCAAAGCCAAGGTTGAAAAAGCGAGTGCTTGAATTAGATTTTAGTGACCTGGCTGTTAAAGGAAGAGGCGCCCAGGGCAATATTTTCACAAGACATGCAATTCACAAGATAACTGTCAAAGAAGAGGGCATACCAACTCTGGGGGGACAAAAAATATGGTTTGACCATAGCATCCTTCGCTTGAATACAGATGGTCAGGGAGAATATTTAGGCGAATTCTTCGAAGATGATAAAATATTGGTGGTTACAACAAAAGGGACATTTAAATTCACCTCGTTCGACCTTGCCAATCATTATGAAGACAACATCAAGCATATCGCTAAATTTGATGAAAATAAAATATATACCGCGGTATATTTTGATGCCGACCAGGGTTACTATTATATCAAACGATTCAATTTTGAATACGGCATTAAAGAATTCAGCTTTATCGGAGAAAATGAAAACAATAAACTAATTCATTTCTTTGAAGAAAAGTATCCGAGACTGGAGCTGCGATTTGGTGGGAAAAACAAGAAAAGAGAGAATAAATTGATCAATGTGAAAGAATTTATTGCCCCTAAAGGTTATAAAGCAAGAGGAAAGCGTTTAACAGACGGGGAGTTGAAAAAAATCCATGTATTGGACCCGCTGCCAGAGGATGAGGAAGAGAAGACAAAAGATCAAGCTGATAATGGAGGTGAAGGAGATAATGAAAATAATGCTGGAAATGGTGGCGATGATGACAATAAAGACGACCGGTCACAGATGAGTTTTGAATTTTAATTAAATCTATTCTTGTAACAATGCATATTTATCTCATTGGTTTTATGGGATGCGGAAAAAGTACTGTCGGTAAAAAGCTGGCAAACAAGCTACAATATAAGTTTTTGGATATAGATGAGATGATTCAGAAAGGAGAAGATATAACAATTGAGGAAATATTTCAGAATAAAGGAGAAGATTCTTTTCGGCAGTTAGAAAACAAATACTTGAGAAAATTGCCCGAAAAAAGTGGAAATTATGTAATTGCCACTGGTGGAGGTTTGCCTTGCCATGATGGGAATATAAATTATATGAATGAAAGCGGATTGACCATTTATCTGAAAATGAACACAGGTCAATTGGTTTATAGATTAAAACACGCTAAGCAGAAACGTCCTTTATTGCAAAATAAAACAGAGGAAGAAGTTATTGAATATATTGAGGCTAAGCTTAAAGAACGGGAACCCTTTTACAACAAGGCAAAAATAGTATTCGATGCATTTAATCTGAAAATTGCTGATCTGGTAAAACAGGTTAATCAACATTGCACATAGTTTGAACGAATTTATATTGTTTTTTGTCAGCATTCGTTTATCTGGTGGGATAGAAAAGTGAATTTGTACTGGAAAAAACGATAATTATTTCGATGCTTGCGGACACCCATAAGCATTGAACAACAGGGGTTTTTGGCAAAAAGTTAAAAAATATTGTTGATAACTCTAAAAATTAAAAAGAGGCGATTAGTTTCAAAACTTCTGAAACCCGGGATTTGAGCACAAAGCACAGATTTTCAACACTTAAGAAAAGGTTGAAAACTTGACAGAAATGTTAATAAAAACGGTTGTATAGTTGTTTGATGATATAGTTACAATTCCTAACTTGCAATAACACACTTTCGGCATAAAAAATTATTAACTCCTTTGTTATTAAAAAATTGATATAGAAATGTACATAAGAGGAAAAGCTACGGAACAGAAAAAACAGGACACAGCGGCGACAAATCAAAAAAGTAAGACTTACACTTTTGATGAGGCCTTCAAAAGTTCCCTTGAGTATTTTAATGGCGATGAATTAGCCGCCAGAGTATGGGCTAATAAATACGCATTAAAAGATTCATACGGGAACTTGTTTGAGAAAAACCCGGATGAAATGCACCGGCGACTGGCAAAGGAAATTGCCAGAATTGAAAATAAGTACCCCAATCCGATGACAGAGGAGGAGGTATATGAGTTGTTGAAAGATTTCAAACATATTGTTCCACAGGGTGGCCCAATGACAGGAATAGGAAATGAATACCAGATAGCTTCATTATCCAACTGTTTTGTCATTGGGAATAAAGGACCTGCCGACTCTTATGGCGGAATAATGAAAATTGACCAGGAGCAGGTACAACTCATGAAACGGCGTGGCGGTGTTGGTCATGATTTATCACATATCAGGCCATCCGGCAGCCCGGTATTCAATAGTGCCCTTACTTCTACAGGTATTGTTCCTTTTATGGAAAGATTTTCAAATTCCACAAGGGAAGTTGCACAGGATGGCAGAAGAGGCGCACTTATGCTGACTATTTCAATAAAACATCCGGATGCTGAAAGTTTTATTGACGCTAAAATGGACTCCGGCAAAGTTACAGGGGCAAACGTCTCTGTGAAGATTGACCATGAATTTATGGATGCCGTAGTTAATAACAAATCCTATCAGCAGCAATACCCGGTTGATTCAGATAATCCTTCATTCAAACAAACCATTGATGCACGGAACCTCTGGGGAAAAATTGTACATAATGCATGGAAATCCGCAGAACCCGGGGTCTTATTCTGGGACACGGTGATTAACGAATCTGTTGCAGACTCTTATGCAGATAAAGGGTATAGAACGGTTTCTACAAACCCATGTGGTGAAATACCACTATGCCCGTATGATAGCTGTAGGCTACTGGCTATAAACCTTTTCAACTACGTTGAACAGCCATTTAAAGAGGGTGCCAAATTTAATTTTGAGAAATTCAAAAAGCATGTTCAATATGCTCAGCGCATAATGGATGATATTATTGATATTGAAGTAGAAAAAATTGATGCAATCATCAAAAAAATCGAGAATGATCCCGAAGACTATGAAGTTAAACGGGTAGAACACAACTTGTGGAAAAACATCAGGCATAAAGCGCTTGAAGGAAGAAGAACAGGCGTAGGCATTACAGCAGAAGGAGACATGCTTGCTGCTCTTGGTTTACGCTATGGAAGCGAAAATGCAGTAGATTTTTCAGAAGAGATTCACAAAACAATTGCCCTTGAAGCATATCGATCTTCAGTAGAAATGGCAAAGGATCGTGGGCCGTTTGATATTTTTGAGGCTGAAAAAGAAAAAGACAATCCTTTAATCAATCGACTGAGAGAGCAGGACCCCCAGTTATATGAGGATATGACAAAGTTCGGGCGCCGCAATATCTCTTTATTGACCATCGCCCCAACAGGAACAACCAGCTTAATGACTCAGACAAGCTCCGGGATAGAGCCGGTGTTTATGCCCGTTTACAAAAGAAGAAGAAAGGTAAATCCAAGTGATAGCGAGTCGAACATATCTTATGTAGATGAAACCGGTGATTCATGGGAAGAATACAATGTTTTCCATCATAAATTCATGGATTGGTTGATTACCAAAGGATACGATCCTAAGGAAGTAAAAGAATTTAACGATGAGGAAATTGATAAGTTAGTGGCGCAATCTCCATACTATAAAGCCTCCTCAAATGATGTTGACTGGGTTAGTAAAGTGAAGATGCAAGGCAGAATTCAAAAATGGGTGGATCACTCCATCAGCGTAACCATCAATTTACCGGAAAAAGCCACTGAAGATCTGGTAAATGAACTATACGTTACCGCATGGAATAGTGGATGTAAAGGAGTTACCGTATACAGAGAAGGCTCACGCGCAGGTGTGCTGATTTCCAATAAAGAGAAAAAAGAGGAACAGCAAAACATTAAACGCCCAAGAATTCTTGATGCTGAAGTTATCCGCTTTAAAAATGGAGAAGAAGACTGGATTTCTTTTGTTGGACTGAAAGATGGACGTCCATACGAGATATTTACAGGTCTGGCTGATGAAGAAGTGCTTCCAATACCAAAGTCTGTTACCAAAGGGCGGATTATAAAAGTGAAGAAAGAACAAGGCAATAGCCGTTATGATTTTCAATATACTGACAAGTTTGGATATGATAACACATTGGGCGGTATTTCGCACATGTTCAACAAAGAATTCTGGAATTATGCAAAATTAATCTCAGGAGTACTTCGACATGGAATGCCTCTCCCAGACGTTGTTAATCTGGTTTCATCACTCAGGTTAAATAATGAAAACATTAATACCTGGAAAATAGGTGTAGAACGCGCCTTAAAGCGTTATATTCCGGATGGAACAAAAGCAAGAAAAGGAACAAAGTGTGACAATTGCGAATCTGAGAATCTCATATATCAGGAAGGTTGTTTGATTTGCCAGGATTGTGGTTTTTCAAAATGCGGATAGTTAGAAAATGTTTCTAATAAGGCTGAAAAAGGCCGGCTTTCAATTGAAGGCCGGCCTTTTTTGGCAATAATTTTCAGAATTAACATCAAATTATTGAATTTAGCATTATAGAATGGAGAATTGCATCAGACTTATTAAAATCAACATGTATTGGTCTTTTGCTTTATTTTTCCTTTTTGTCTCCCACACAAAAAGGAAACCAAAAAAGTCACCGCTAGAATAAAATTTTGATAAATCTAAGGAAATCCACTCCCATGGATAAAATAAACTCACTCACCTCCGTAAACTCTGGCTCGTTCAAACAGTATTTTATCCTTTGGCTTTCCCTGCTTCCAAGATTTATAACAAAATTTTATTATGCGGCAAGGCACAAGAAAAATTATATCTGATATATTAAC
>CAYFRV010000074.1:0-11068 GCA_964345495.1 uncultured Bacteroidales bacterium
AATCCTTTTCGTATATTTTGTTTGTTGAAAACAGAAAGCTGTGTGCATATCTTTTGAAAACACTGGATTATCTTTGTGCAACGTTTTGGTATGATTTTCGTTAGTATTTTTATTGATTTAGTTAGTCATTGTAAAGAAAGTTTTTTAGCACATGAGAATTATAAAATCTGTAATTAGCGGAATCTTTTTTTCTATCTTTATTATAGTAGTTATTTCGCTGTCCATTTCTTTTATCTATGAAGATGAAGTTTCCCGGTTGTTTTTGAAAGAGGTCAATAAACGCATTGAAACAGACTTTCAGACCGGAGAAGTAAAATTATCCCTGCTTAAAAAATTTCCGAATGCTTCACTTGTCATTGATGATGTTAAGCTTACTACCCGGGATGACACCAAAGATACTTCGCTGTCAGTCACAGTTGAAAGTTTGTTCCTTCAATTTGATATTGTAGATATTTTTCTGAAAAATTATTCGATTAATCAGGTTCATGCAAAAAACTGCACGATTAAATATAATGCGGGTCAGAAGCCCAGGGTTAAAATTGAAGAGAAAGACTCCACAAATTTTAATCTTGATGTAAAAAAACTTAAGATTAGTAACTTAATTTATGTTATTGAAAATAAAAGTACAGGATTTAAACTGGAAGGAAATAGTCCTCAGACCATTTTAAACGGAAACTTAGCCTCCCGGACTTTTTCCCTTGACATTGAAACCGATACAGAAGTTGAATCTTTAGTTGCCAATGATTTTAGATATCTCTACAAAAAGAACATTTCCATAGATACTGATGTTTTTGTTTCTCCTGCAAAGTATCAGATTGAAGATGGGTTTTTTAAATTAGAAGGCCTGCCAATACGGGTTGAAGGAAGCTTAAACCGGGAAAACAACCATTTGGACTTAACTTGCCAGGGAGATAACTTAAGCGTTTCAGAACTTAAGATTAACGTTCCCTGGGAAGTGCAGCAGAAAATGAAAAACATTACAATTTCTTCAGGAAGAATCGATTTATTAGCTTCAGTTGAAGGAAAAGTGAAAGATCAACAGCCGGAAATTGAAACGGACCTTAAAATCAGGAAAGGAAAGGTTGAGCTTAAAAATTTAAATAATACAGTGCTTTCAAATGTCAGTGCATCAATGTACTATACAAATGGGATATTTAAGGCGCCAAGATCTTCTTTTATTAAGTTTAGCAATATAAATGCCAACTATAAGCAAAGTGACCTGCAGGGAAATTTTTCCATTAAAAATTTTAAATCTCCCGAACTGGAAACAAATCTAAATTTAAAATTAGCTTTAGATGAAATGGGCTGGATTGCTGATAGTTTGAGCGTTACTAATCTGGATGGTAACCTTTCATCCAAAGTATATTTAAATTCTTCTTTTGATCAATTGAAAGATGTTGAAACACTTATCTCCCGGAAAAAGTTAACAGCCGATTTAAACTTTGAAGATGTGAGTTTTAATACAAAGGACTTTCATGTTCAGGATTTAAATGGATTTGCATATATTGATCGTTCTTTATACTTTAACACAATTGATTTTAATTTAAACGGCTCCAGCGATTTTAAGTTTGCCGGAAGAGTGGATAATTTTTATTCTTCTTCCGACAACGCCACCAAAAATATTAAAGGAAAACTTCAATCAGAAAATCTACGTTTGGATGATCTAATTAATAAACAAAATTCGGAAAAGAAAGCTTTTAGTTTACCGAAAAAATTCACTTCTGATCTTGATGTTTTGATTGAAAATTTTATATATAAAAAACATAATATCAATAAAATAAAAGGTAATATAAAACTTCAGCCTGACTTTATTCAGTTTGGCTCACTTTCTTTTAACACGCTTAGCGGAAGCGGGCGAATTAACGGGAAACTCAGTGAAGTGCGCGGAGACAATTTTCAAATTGATGGACGATTTCATTTAACTAATGTAGATATTAAAAAAGGATTTGATGTTTTTGAAAATTTCGGTCAGGATTACATTAAATCAACCAATATTGGAGGAAATCTGACCGGAGAATTTTATTTCAGCGCCCTGACGGATTCTGCGCTCAGTATTTTTCCTGCTTCAATAGAAAATGTCAGTGATTTTAAAATTCACAACGGAGAATTAAGACAATTCGAGCCGCTGCAGAAATTGTCAAAATTTATAAGTGTTACGGAACTGGAACATGTTAAGTTTTCAGAACTTTCAAACCGGATTACTATAGAGGACAAGAAAATAAATATTCCAAAAATGGATATTCACTCTTCGGCATTGGATCTCACAATCTCCGGTTATCATAATTTTGACGGATCTTATTCTTACAATATGAATTTACTGCTGTCTGAAATTCTTTCACGGAAGGCCAAACAAGACGTTCATGAACACGGGATTGTTCAGGATGACGGAGTAGGCAACACACGATTATTTTTGCTCATGAAGGGAGACACTGCAGAAAGTACCATCAAATACGACAAAAAAGGAGTAAAAGAGAAGATCAGGCAGGATGTTCAAAAAGAAAAGAGCAATTTAAAACAAATCCTTAATGAAGAGTTTGGCTTTTTTAAGAAAGATTCAGCCATTAATAAAGAAGATTCAAATTTGCAACAAAGAGATGATTTTGATATTCAATGGGAAGATTCAAAGAAAGAGAAAAATGAGAAGAAAAGCTCGGAGCCGAAAACGGAAACCAAGGATTCCGGAACTAAATTTAAAATAGAATGGGACAAAGACACATTAAAATAGTTAATTTTGTTGGTATTCAGTATAATATCAATTTTAAATTCTAAGTATGTAGTTTAAAAATTGTAGCAATAACAGAAATAAATGCTTCTAATTCTCTTTTATGCTAAACAACGAAACACCTCAACCATCGAATTACTATTGAATGACAACCGATTAACAATAAAACAATGCAACAATAGAACAATAAATCACTACTAAAATGAATATTTATTCAAAAAAACAATGGTGGAAACTGTCGCTGCTTATTGCTGCTTTGCTTATTGCAGTAGGCTCCTTTTGGTTCACAAATAATTTAACAAGCAAACTTGCAGAAGAAGAGCGAAAAAAAGTTGAATTATGGGCAATGGGCATGCGGAGAATAGCTCAGTCACAAAATCTTGATGATGATTACCGGCTCAGCTTGAAGGTTATTTCAAGCAATGAGACTGTTCCCATGGTTTGGGCAAATTCCAGGGATAGTGTTCTTTCCTCCAGGAATGTAAAAAGTAAATACAAAGAAAACGACAGGATGCAAGGGTTGATCAAAGAGATGAAAGCTGAAAATGAGCCAATCACTATTGAGCTTCCAAGTGGGGAGAAGCAATTTATTTATTACAAAAATTCCACTTTGCTTACTCAATTGTTCTATTTTCCGATTATACAGTTAGGTGTCGTTGCCCTGTTTTTGCTGATTTCCTATTATGCTTTCAGTTCTTCGCGTAAAGCAGAACAAAACCAGGTTTGGGTTGGTATGTCAAAAGAAACTGCCCATCAGTTAGGAACTCCAACAAGCTCATTAATGGCTAACCTGGAATTGCTTAAGTTAAAACTCGAAGATCAGACGATTATTAGTGAAATTGAAAAGGATATCAACAGGTTAAATAAAATTACGGAGCGATTTTCAAAAATCGGTTCTTTGCCATCAATTAAGCATAAAAATATTGTTCCTGTATTATTAAACACGCTCAATTATATAAAATCAAGAAGCTCCAAAAATATCCGTTTTGAAACGAATTTTGAAGAGGGGGAAAGCGTTTATGCGCCTATTAATCAGCCTCTTTTTGAATGGGTTGTTGAAAATTTGGTGAAGAATGCCATTGATTCAATGAATGGAAAAGGAAGGATCTGTCTTAATCTTTCAAAAAAGGAACAACAGGTTATTCTGGATGTAACAGATGAAGGTAAAGGTATTCCCAAATCCAAACAAAGTACGATATTCAGACCTGGATTTACTACCAAAAAAAGAGGATGGGGTTTAGGTCTTTCCTTATCAAGACGGATTATCGAAGAATATCATAACGGAAAAATTTTTGTTCACCAAAGTGAAACCAATAAAGGATCTACAATAAGGATTTTGCTGAAGGAACGGAAATGAGGCGGCACATTCAGAAGAAGAGGTAAATTTTAAAATGATCATCAATTTGCCAATAAGTAAGCAGAAGGCAGTCTGCTTACTGCTTAGTGCCTACTGCTGACTCATTAAAAAACTGATGCTAATTATAATTTTTACCTCTACTTTTGATTTTGCCTAGCTACGACCTCCCCTGGCATTCATAAATATTTTCTTCTTCAAAAGGTGTTCCTTTAAGAAGGCTCGTTTTCATCATAATAAAAACCCAGTACCATGATGTCGTCAATTTGGATTCTGGAACCTTTCCATTCTTGTAATGTTTGGTCAATGATTTCTTGTTGGGTCTGCATATCATTTGAATGAATTTGTAACAGCAAGTCTTTAAAGGATTTTTTTCCGAATTTACTACCCTTTTCACCGCCAAACTGATCAAAATAACCATCTGAGAAAAAGTAAAGCAGGTCTCCTTGTTGTAGATCAACTGTTTGGGCCGAAAACGGGGTGTTTTGATAGACTGAATGCACACCAATTGGCATTCGGTCGGCTTTAATTTCATGAAGCGTTTGTTCTCTAATCATGTAAATTGAGTTGTAGGCACCGGCAAAATACATTTTGTTTTTTTCCGTGTCGATTACGCTGAGGGATATGTCCATCCCATCTCTTGAACCACGTTTTTTTGCAGATTGATGCAGGGCATCAATAACTTTGCTCCTTAATTGATTCAGGATTTCATCCGGGTTAACGATTTTGCTTTGATTCACAATTTCGTTTAAAAAAGCCACCCCAAGCATGCTCATAAAAGCACCGGGTACTCCATGTCCAGTGCAATCAGCTGCGGCTATTATTACTTTATTGTCTAGTTTTGAAATCCAGTAAAAGTCACCGCTGACAATATTTTTGGGTTTGAAATAAATGAAATAGTCAGGGAAAAATTTCTGAATGGTTTGTTCCTGTGGGAGCACGGCGGTTTGAATTCGCCTCGCATATTCGATGCTTTCCGTTATGATCCGGTTTTGTTTTGCGATCTGGTCTCTTTGTTGCGTAGCTGTATCCCGTTGAGCTTCAATTTCATCCCGTTGGGTTTGAATTTCTTCATTTTTTTGTTCCAATTCTATATTGTCCCTGGTTTTTCTTCTGTAGCTTTTATAAATCACGAAAAGCAATAATCCCAGAAGTATGAAGCCTGCAATAAAGGTATAAGTAACCAGGCGTTGCCTTTTGAGTTTCGCTTTTTGTCTGGCTGCCTCCTGTTTTTTCTCGTATTCTAATTTTTTCTGTTCTTTTTCAAATTCGTATTGCATTTCCAGTTTGTTGATCTTTTGATTGGCCAGGCTGTCTTTTAATTCTGAAAAAGCAATGTAATTCTCTAATGCTTGTTGAGGTTTGTTTTGTTTCTGAAAAATTTTAGAAAGTGCACGATAACTTTCTTTTTGTTCTTCTTTAAGCTGTTCTGATTTAGCTTTTGCAAGGCTTTTTTCTACAAACTCCCGGGCTTTCTGGTAATTGTTCATTTTCAAATAGTTCTCTCCTGTTTTTCTCAGTAAGGAAGGTATTTCCACTTTATCATCCAACTGCTGTTTTAGTTCCAGTGCCTTTTGCAAATAGCTTAAGCTTTTTTCATAATTCTTTTTCTTATAGTAAATTCTGCCGAGATTCGCATAGGAATTTGCTATACCGTATTGATTGTTATTTTTTTTGTTTCTTTCCAGAGCTTTACGGCTGTATTCCAGAGCTTTGTCAAGTTCTCCTGATTTCACGTAAATTAGTCCGTATTCCTTCAGGCAAAGAGTAACTCCGGTTTCCACACCTGTTTCTTCAGCTATTGTTTGGTAGATTTGCATCGATTGATCCAAATACTCCAGTGCCTTATCAAAGGATTCATTTAGTTTGAACAGGCGTGCAATATTTAATGTAGTCCATGCTATGCCATCTTTAGCTTCTGTTTCTTCAAAAAGCGATAATGCTCTTAAATGAAATTGAATCGCTTTTTCATATTTTCCGAATGTTCGGTACACACTTCCTATGTTGGTGAGGCTTCTGGCTATTTCCTTATTGTTGTTTTCTTCCTGGTTTATTTGGAGCGCTTGTTGATAATAATTCAATGCTTTGTCGTAAGAACCCATCAACTGAAACGTATTTCCCAGTCTGTTCAGCGCTAAGGCCTCACGTGTTCGTATATTTTGCTTTCGGCTATGGGCCAGGGATTTGGAGAAATAAAAGTTTGCCGAATCATAATTGTTTTGATTATAATGTGCGTATCCCAGTAAATAATAAGCTTTTGGAAGAAGCGTATCTTTTTCGGAATTTTTAATCAGGTGTAATGCCTTTTTTGCTGAAGATGCCGATTCATCTGGAATTTTGCTAATTTTTGATTGCGAAAGTTTTAAATAGGTGTTAATTTTTTCTTGTCTTTCGGCATCTTTAAGCAACGAGGGTATGCTGTCAGGATTTTGCGCTTCAGCAAAGACAGATACGGCAAAGTATACGATTGAAAATAACAGGAAGAGCTTTTTCATATTTACAGCGATCTTATGATTTATCTGTAAATGTATGAAAGATTATTTAAAGGAAGTAATATTATCCGTGGCTAATTGTTAACGCTTTAATTATAGTTTTGAACAATTTTAAGGTTAATGTTCTTGCTCCAGAGAGTTTTTTTCTTACCAAAAAATGGAATGGTGTTAAATTTTGAATCCCATAACTGTCATGTCGTCTATCTGATCGTATCTGTCAGAAAGCCAGTTTTTCATTGTTTCGTCGAGGATGCTTTTTTGTTTTTCCATCGGTAATGAATGATTTTTTTCTAACAATCTGCGGAATGAAACAGATTTAAATTTTTTCCCATTTGGTCCGCCAAACTGATCAATATATCCATCGGTGTATAAGTAAAACTTATCTCCTTTTTGATATGTTAATTCAAGCAATGAAAAAGGACGCATTTTATAGTGGTAGGACACCGGCATTCTATCTCCTTTAAATTCATATAACGCTTGCTGTTCTTTATCTTCTAATTCAGGAATAAAGCAGAAGGATGTATTGGCACCTGAAAACTTAAACTTTTTATTTTCAAAGTCAAGTTGTACAACAGAAATGTCCATTCCATCTTTAGGTTCATATAATTTTCCTTCCTGGTGAAGCGACGAGATTATACATTGACGTAATTTGTTTAATATCTTATCGGGTTCGGTACATTGATGTTCATTAACAATTTCGCTCAGGTAGCTAAAACCCAGAATGGTCATAAACGCCCCGGGTACTCCGTGCCCTGTGCAATCTGAAACGACAATTATCAGTTTATTGTTAGTTAATGATGCCCATGAAAAATCCCCACTTACTTTTTCTTTTGGCTTAAAAAAGATAAAATGGTCAGAGAAATGTTGTTGAAGAAGATCATGATGCGTAAACAGGGCATTTTGTATTTTTTGAGCATATCTGAGACTGTCAGACATGCTTTGTTGTGTTTCTTTTAATGAATTGTAATGCTTTTGAATGATTTCGCTCTGTGTTGTTATTTCCTCATTTTTCTGACTAATTTGTCTGTTTGCCTCTTTCAGATCATTGAATGCTTTCCCTAGTTTATTATTAAGCCGGTAGTATTCCATGAAATAACTGATAACCCATCCGTTAAAAACACTAAAAAAGATGATAAATACAGAAGTATAAACACCTGCCATGAAAAACTCATGTATCATGAGATATAGCAAGGCATTGGCAATTATTGTAAGCGCAGAGCTATAAAAAACTGTTTTTTCGTGTAATCTTAAAACACTTAGTGTGTTAATAAAAATTAAAAGGAAACTTACCATTAAAACAAATTCCAATTTACTCACTGGTAAAATGGCTTGCTCAGATAGAATAAAGAAAAGTCCGATTAGAAAACCAATTGAAACATCAACAAAGATCATTAAGTATTTTATCCAGGAAAAGTAATTTTTTTGTTTGGTTTTATAGTGCGTTATAAGTAATAAGGGAAGTAAAATGAGGAAAAGTATCCATCCTTTGGATTGGGGAAGTTCGAAAACAGAACGGCTGCGAATTGTAAAGTGACCTATAATGTCGATTACGGCAAATAATAGAAGAATTAAGAATCGAAATTTATTAATAAGATGTTCGATGCTCATTTCCCTTTTTCTGTATGCTTCTAAAGAATTATTTTCATTAATGCTCATATCTGAATTTCCACTTAATATATTGCTTTCTCCTTTAATTTAAATATATACTTCCAGTATTGAAATTAATGGGATAATTATTTATCGTAGTATGATTATAAATTAGCGTATATAAATTCAAAAGCAACGTAAAATTATAATAGATTAAAAATACTTTTTGTTAGATTTTAACGGAATCTCCTTAACAGAGTTTGGAAAATGAAAGGCATAGTCTATTCCTTTTGACGAACGGCTTTTATTGTTTGATAAACGGAACAATGGCTAAAGTAAGAAACAAGAGAGAATCAGTTTTGTTTGATTTCATAGTTGGCTAATCTTTTTTATTTGAGGATATAAACAATTTATTACATCTGAAAGAAAATGATTTTAATATCCGGGTTTGCCAGGGTGGTGCAAAAGAAAAGAGCAGCCCCACCAGGACTCGAACCTGGATCTAGAGTTTAGGAAACTCCTATTCTATCCCTTAAACTATGGGGCTATGTGGAGCAAAATTATTATAATAAATAGAACAAACAAAATTCAAAGTGTTTTTTAATTTGATTATAGTTGAATCATGTTATTTATTCAATTTTCGTATCTCTTCAAGGTACATATCTCTAATTTTTTTCATTTTTTCAGGCTCCTTTTCACGATCATAAATACGAATCACATCGACAATTTCATGTGACCTGTATAATACCCCCAATGCTGCATCAAACATATAATTAACCAGGTTGTTTTTAATGTTTGAGGTAATCGAATGAAACGTTTTCCATTCTGGTTGAAAGGGAATTTCGAGGTAACATTTAAAATCATCTTCTGTATCCCTGTAAATACCTTCCTCTTTTTCATAAACACGAAGAACTTTATTTATTTTTATAATGGCCTCTTTACTAATGTTTTTTTCTTTGTGGAATTTTACTTTTTCATCCATATATTCTTTCTGAAGTTCAGGGAGGAAGTTAAAGCTTGGCAGGTACTTCACCCGAATGCAGTTATATTCATAAGGGGTGGTCAAAATCTTTCCTTCAGATGCATTGAAATCGTGTTGAAACCGCTGTTTTATATTCCTTGTTTTCCTTGCAATTTCTTCGAAACTATATGCTTCACTGAGGATAAAGAAGATGGATCTGGGTTGAGATTTGTCCGGGAAGTTGCTCCCGTAGTAACCGGGGAATGGATGAAGGCTTTCTAATACGCATGTGTTGTGCATAACATTATCGCCTACAGGAACAAGCTTTTCTTGTTTCATTATGTAGCCTGTCACTTCAACTATATTGACTGATGGTTTCATAATTTTTTATGGAAAAGGTAAAAAAAAACAGGGATGAAGTCAATTTTTTGAAATTAATAAGCATATATTCTAACCTGATTTTCAAAGTTCAGGTTAAAAGATTCTAAATTCTTCTCCCTAATTTTCAAAGTTTTTGCTATTGTTTTCTAAATTTTTTTCTTTTCAAAATAACAATCTGCAGGTTGAAGATGAAATGCCCTGAATAGTGCGTCAGGATTCTGTTTTAAGCGTTTTAAGATTTGGTATAACCTAAATATTTAATTAAAAATCAGTCATTAACAAAACCTTATTCATATCAAATATGGTTTTGTTATTTTTGCAGACAAACAAATCTCTATGCACTTGAAAAGGGAAGAAATAGAAATCATGGCGCCGGTAGGATCTTACGAATCCCTACAAGCCGCTATTCAGGGGGGAGCCAATTCCATCTATTTTGGCGCAGAGAATTTGAATATGCGTTCAAAATCTACATTCAATTTTACTATTGATGATTTGCAACAGGTTGTTTCAAAGTGCAAAAGTTATGGTATCCGCACATACCTTACCGTAAACACCGTGCTTTACGACAATGAACTTGATCAGATGCAGAGAATAATTGATGCGGCAAGTGAATACGGAATCGATGCAATTATCGCCTCCGATTTTGCTGCAATACAATATGCTTACTCAAAAGGAATGGAAATACACGCCTCTACACAGGTCAACATAAGCAATATTGAAAGCCTGAAGTTTTTTGCCAGGTTTGCCGATGTGGTGGTGTTGGCAAGAGAATTGAGTCTGGAGCAGGTGGCCGGCATTGTTAAACAGATTAAGGAACAGGATATTCGCGGTCCGTCGGGTGAACTGATTAAAATTGAACTATTTGCACATGGAGCATTATGTATGGCGATTTCAGGAAAGTGTTATTTGAGTTTGCATGAAAAGAACTATTCGGCTAACCGGGGGCAGTGTCTTCAAACTTGCCGGAAAGCTTATACAGTCAGAGAAAAAGAATCCGGGTACGAGCTGGATGTTGATAATGAATACATCATGTCCCCAAAAGATTTGATGACGATTAATTTCCTGAATAAAGTTCTGGATGCAGGAGTTAGTGTTTTAAAGATTGAAGGCCGGGCCCGGTCTCCCGAATATGTAAAGATCGTTACCTCCTGTTATCGTGAAGCTGTGGACGCCTATTTTGATGGCACTTATAACGAAGAGAAAATTAAACATTGGAAGAAACGGCTTTCTTCTGTTTTTAACAGAGGTTTCTGGGATGGTTATTATCTTGGCAGAAGACTTGGTGAATGGAGCCATAAATATGGTTCTCAGGCAACAAAGCGAAAGGTATTTGTAGGCAAGATAACGAATTATTTTACTAAGCTTAAAGTGGCTGAATTACTTCCAGAAGCCAGTGATTTGGATGCCAACGATGACATTTTAGTTATCGGCCCGACAACAGGCGTTGTTGAAACAAAAATACAGCAGTTACGCGTTGAAGACGAAAGGGTACAGACGGTAGAAAAAGGAACTCGATGTTCTTTCCCTTCGGAAACAAAGCTGAGAAGGTCTGATAAAGTTTATAAGTTGGT
>CAYFRV010000075.1:0-11013 GCA_964345495.1 uncultured Bacteroidales bacterium
TCCCATCCACTTCTGAAGATACTATTTTACCTGGAAATCATCGTTTTACCCAAAGCGAATTGGTAAAATATTTTTTTTGATCGAAGAAGAACTTTGTTACCTCAAAACCAGTTTCTTCGGCAAGCATGTTTATGGTTTCCGGATCATATTTCTTAGAGATCTCCATGAAAATCGGCTCCCCTTTATGAAAGTGAAAGGACTGTTCCAGCGCTCTTATGGTGACTTTCTGTTCTTTTTTGCTGATCAGGTAACTTTGTGCTTCTCCATTACCGGGATTGTATGTTGGATAATGATAAAAATCTTCTAAATTAAAGTTGCCCTCAAGTTCGTTGTTGATTCTTTCCAACAGGTTTAAATTGAAGGCTTTGGTAATTCCTTTTTTGTCATTATATGCATTCAAAATTATAGTTGGGTCTTTTTTCAGGTCAAATCCAATTAATAGCAGATCTTCGCGATTCATTCGTTTATTGAGTTTTTTCAGGAAGCTTAAAGCATCTTCATACTTAAAATTTCCAATAGTTGAACCTAAAAACAGTAAAACCTTTCTCCCAGCTTCTTGTTTATTTAGGGTGTCTAAAGCATTGAAATAATCTCCTGCGTATGGTTCGACTTTCAATTTTGGTATTTCTTTGTTTATTTCTGCTTCTAATATTTTCAGCACATTGTTTGATATATCTATAGGCAAATAGGAAAAATTTGTTTGGTTTTCAGCCAAGTGCTCAAGGAGGACTTTGGTTTTAAATCCATCACCAGCTCCCAGTTCTACAAGTGAAAAATGGCTTTCTGCATTTTGAAAAAAATACCTGTAATGTTCACTATAGGTTTTAAGAATTTCCATCTCGCAATCAGTGAGATAATACTCATCTAACTCCATAATTTGCTGAAAAAGATAATCTCCTTTTTTGTCATAGAAATACTTAGCGTTAAGGTATTTAGGTTTAGCATTTAGTCCCTTTTCAACATCCCTGGCAAATGTATCCTGCATAATATGTAGATTTTTATTTGTATAGTTTTCTTTCATTCAATTCCTTTTAAAGTTTTTATGATTCTAATAAGATGGACATTTAATTATTATGGATTTATGATTAAATTTATGCAATAAATCAAAAAAATACAATTATGCTAAAGAAAACATCTATTATTTTACTAAGCTTTATGACGATATTCTTTGTTCAATGTTCAAAGGATAAGTCAAAAGATAAAGATAGCTCCACGCAGTTTGTTAAAGATCAAACAGTTGAAGCTGTTACGTCCGAACTAAAAGAAAAACATGGCAGCGAACATGAATTTCGCATAGAAAAAGGGGTAAAGCAAGTTGCTAATTTTTGGAGAGCTTCAGACGGTGACAAAGAAGCTTTTAAACAATTCTGTAAAGAGCACTTTATTGCTGATGAGCAAGAACTAAAAACTGTCTTTGATAAGATTTCATCGAATTTGGAAGTGCTTTATGGCAATTTTCATCAAATTGCTGTGAAATTGAAAGAACCCATTCATTTGGATCGTGGTTCCGTCCATGAAATAGATCGGATGTTTGCTGAATACGATGCATCCTCACACCTGAAGCAAGACTTTTATAAAAACAAAATCGCTTTTTATACATTATTGAATTTCCCTCATTACTCATTAGAGAAGAAAAATGAACTGGGAAAAGACTGGAGCCGCAAACAATGGGCTTATGCCAGAATGGGAGACGTTTACACTTCAAGAGTTCCATCTGATTTATTACAGAAGAAATCGGAAACGTTGACAAAAGCTGATTCCTATATTTCTGAATACAATATTTATATGGGGAATCTTGTTGATAAGGAAAAAAACACCTATTTCCCTGAAGATCTGCGTTTAATTACTCACTGGGGACTTCGTGATGAACTTAAATCAAACTATAATGCAGAAGAAGGGCTGAAGAAACAGGAAATGATATACCAGGTTATGCTGGATATCATTAATCAGGATATTCCGAAAAATGTGATTAATAATGATGAATATCAGTGGAACCCAAAGACTGATAAACTATACAAAAAAGATGAAGAAAAAGAGTACGAAAAGGAACCGGATACGAGATACCAGGTGCTTTTAGATAACTTTAATGTTTTAAAAGAGATAGATCCATACAAACCTTTTCATCCGACATACATTAAACGAGCATTTGCCGGTAATATGGAAATGACACAGCCGGAAGTTGAAAAACTGTTTAAAGATTTTATTTCTTCACCACAGATTAAAGAAGTTGCAAAATTGATTAAAGAACGGCTTGGTCGTGAATTAAGACCATTTGATATATGGTACAATGGATTTTCTCCCAATCAGTCTATTTCAGAAGAAAAACTCGATAAGATACTTAATAAAAAATATCCCGATGAAAAAGCTTTTGAAAAGGACCTGCCAAACATATTAAAAAAGCTTGATTTTGATAATAAAGATGCTGAATCTATAGCATCAAAAGTTGTAGTTGACCCATCAAGAGGAGCAGGTCATGCATGGGGAGCTGAAATGAAAAGTGATGTGGCACATCTGAGAACCCGTGTGGGCAAAGATGGAATGAATTACAAAGGCTACAATATTGCTGTTCATGAGTTTGGTCATAATGTAGAACAAACAATAACCCTGCACAATGTGGATTATTATATGATGAACGGCGTGCCTAATACTGCATTCACGGAAGCTATTGCATTTCTTTTTCAGGCAAGGGATATTCAACTGCTTGACCTTGAAGAGGGAAGCGCTCAGAAACAGCACCTCCTTGCTTTGGATAATCTATGGTCTGCCTACGAAATTATGGGCGTTTCACTCGTTGATATGAACGTCTGGAAATGGATGTACGAAAATCCAAATGCTACTAAGGGTGAGCTAAAAGAAGCAGTGCTTCGCATTTCAAAAGAAATATGGAATGAATATTATGCGGATGTTTTGGGTGAAAAAGATTCTCCAATTCTGGCCATTTATTCTCACATGATATCCAGTCCTTTATATTTGTCGGCGTATCCAGTTGGAAATTTGATACATTTCCAGATTGAGCAGCATATTCAGGATAAAAACCTGGCAGATGAGATCACACGCATGTTAGAGCAAGGCAGACTTACCCCTCAACTTTGGATGAAAGGTGCGGTAGGGAAAGATGTATCAAATGAGCCGCTCTTAAAGGCATCTGAAAAAGCTTTGGATGCAATTGAATAATAAAGATTTTTTATAAATTAGTTATCCCAAAGGAATTAAACGGCTGATGGCCGACCTTTGGGATATTTTTTTGCCGCCGATATAACTTAATTAAGAAGAATATCGTAGAATTGAATTGTTTTTTTTATATTTTTATAGCTTTGTAAGGAAAAGAAAACTTATACAATGAATAATACAGTCCTTAAGATTAGATTCGGTTTACTTTCAAAATTTGGGATGCTCCCCAAAACAAGTGTCATTGAAGAAAAAGAGCAACAAATTTTTGATGAATATAATTCACTGAAAGAGTTTGAAAATTCTGATGAATTGAAACGTTTTCAGGATTTGCATGAATTCATTCATTCCGATGAGTTCAAAAAAAGAAAAAAAGAGATAAACGCTCAGAAATTTGAAGATACCGAAGCTTATAAAAAAGAGCAACGACTTAAAGAACTCAGTAAAGATCCTTTGATAAAGACATATTTGAAGGTAAAAGATTCCGACGAACTGGAGCAGTATAATAGAATGAAAAATTCAACTGAACTGAACACATTCTATGAACTTGATAGTTTTTTCAATTCCTCAGCTTTAAAGGATTTTAAAGAAGAACTGGAATCAAAACGCAAAGCGAAAAAGAAAGAATATAACGATACGCTTAAAAAATATCGTAAACTGGATAAAAAATACAAATGGTTTTATGATTTTAAGAATTCTGAAGAGTTAGCTTTCTATGAACAATTCCAGAATTCAGAAAAATTGGATGATAAGCAATCAAAGAAAGATCCTGAGGTTAAAAGATTTAAAAAAATTGCAAGTTCATCTAAATTAAAGCGCTATAATAAGGTTAAAGATTCTCAGGAAATAAAAGATTATGAAGAACTGCACGAGTATGTGAATTCACCTGAATTTAAGAATATTCCCGAAGAAATTGAAAAACTTTATTATAAAAATACGCAGGAATATGAAAACCAAAAGGAATATGAAAAACTAAAGAAATCAAAAGATATAAAAGAAGCGCTTAAGTTTAAAAACAGTAAAAAATATGATCTTTACACTAAAGCTCTGGAATCGGATAAGTTAAAAGAATACAATGAGCTTAAAGACTACATTGGAAGTGATGAGTTTAAAGAGACTAAGCAATATATGAACACTAAGGATAAATTTAAATTATCCGATGAATACAAAGATTTGCAGGAATATAAACAATTAAAGGACTCAGATAAAATTAAATGGTATTACAAACATAAAGATGACAAAAAGTTTGATTTCCATAAAAAGTGGAGCAATACCTTTTTTGATGATTTTGAGAAGACAGAGCTTGATAAAGAAAGATGGCTTACTCAATACTATCTGGGTAAGAAGTTTTTGAATGAGGGCTATTCACAAGCCACGGATCAACAATTGTATACCAATGGTGAGAACTTAAACGTGAATGATAGCATATTGACTATTTTAACTCAAAAAGAAGAAGCTGAAGGAAAAATCTGGCATCCGAGGTTTGGCTTTTATCCGACAAAGTTTCAATATACATCCGGCCTGATCAATACCGCCGAAAGCTTCAGACAACAGTACGGCATATTCAGAGCCAAGATTAAGATAGAAAACGGATATCCCTTTAAGCATGGGTTTTGGATGATTCCTGACCGAATTTCACCAGAAATTGATATCTTTTCATTTGATAAAAAAAGCCCCCGGAAAGTTAAACTAAATAATTACTGGGGAGAATTTAACACTCAGGAACAAGTGGGTGTTGAAAAAAACACTTTATCCGGCCCGGATTTTTCGAATGACTATCATATTTTCTCGCTTGAGTGGAAGCCAGGTAAATTACTTTGGAAAATTAACGGAATTACTGTAAAGAAAACAACAAAAGGGGTTCCTGATGAACCGCTTTATATGATAATAAATTCCGGAGTGCAGGCGGATATTGATGAAAATAAATTGCCGGGTAAGTTGCATATTGACTGGGTAGAAGCTTATCAGGAAAATTAATTGCTTTCTTCCAGTGTTTTGATTTTGCTGTTTAACCTTTCAATTGTCTTTTTTATTGGTTCATTGGGTTTAATGTAATTGAAATCTCCCCAAAAAGAACGATCGTAATCTCTTACCTGTTCAATAAACACTTTATGGGTTTTTGCGGTTTCTTTGTTCTGAAATTTGCTTACACTATCCTTTTTAAAACTATTTGTTGCCATTTCAAAGCTGACATGAAAATCATCACCAAAAATTTCCCCTTTCTTTCTTACTTTAAATGTCAAATCACCACGAATATGGTTTAGATGATATTTCCCTTCTGTTTGCTTGTAGCTGACAAAGTAAGATGTTTTTTTAGGGTTAACCTTCATATCCCATTTTTTCTTAATGATCAGTGATTCGGATATTTTTCTGAGATTTTCTTTATTCAGGTGAAATTCAGCCCCGATTATTGCCAGGGTGTTAATGTCAATATACAATTTGCCTGTATAGAGCGGCATTTCTGTTTTTATATTTGGTTCGAACCCGATTACATATACATCTTTATCATTAAAAAAGCTGATGTTTTCCATTGAATAGGTGTATAAGTTTCGTTCTGACAAATTAACAAAAGACATGCTTTCATCAATGATATCTAAATATTGAATAGCTTCAAGCCCGGCTTTCAGCTTAAGCATAACACTGTCTTTCTTCGTATAATCAATGGTTTTACGTGATTTGAGTACTTTTATTTGTGGCGCCTGAAATAGTTTAACGTTTGGTTTATACATTTTTATGATCGCTTCAGAGACTGACGTGAATTGTTCATCTTTCTTCACTGTTTCTCTATAAAAACTTGTCAGTAAAATGGGAGCTTCGGTATGATAGTTTTCTTCTATCCGGCTAATCGCTTTTTTAAGTATAATGTCCGGATCTTTGGTACGTATGATAACCTCCTGAATGGTGTATCGTTTTTCTCTGAGTAAAAAAGTATGTTCTTTTTCAAAAAGTTCGTTAACCGGCAACGATTTGTTTTCATATCCGATAAAAGAAATGATTAATGTGTCTGAGCGGAATTTAGGATTTATTTTTAAAATAAACTCCCCTTCATTGTTGGCAATTGTTCCAATGGGGTGGTTTTTCAGGCTAATTGTAGCAAATGGCAGTGGTTTTTTTTTCTTTTCACGAAGAACTTTCCCTTCAATGGTAAATGGGGAAGTTTCTTTTACAAGCACTCTTGAAGTGTCAGGAGGTTTGTTTTTTTTATGTATGACAATATGATTCTTTACTACATCATAAGTTAATGAGGTATCCTGAAATAGGGTGTCAATTATATGTTTCAGTTTGTAATCGTTTAGCGAAAAGGATACCTGTTTTTCATCATCTATAATTTCTGAATTGTAGGAGAAGTCATACCCTGTTTGTTTTGTTAACTTTAAAATAATCTGATAAACAGGTGTATTGTCTTCAGAAAGAGAATATCTTTGGTTAAGTATATCCTTCTCTTGACTAAATAACTGGGTTGTTGTGCTTATAAAAAAAAGTAGAATAATGAGTGATCCTCGCATCGCCTTATTAGCTGAATTAATTTGTTAGCAGATATTGGTTTTCACTTTTTTGTTTTACCTGAATGCCTAATGTTCTGCTTATTACATCAAGTATATAATGAATTGATTCACCATCAAAAGTTGAAGTTAAGGATAAACTGTCAGAATTTATACTTTTCCCCACAGTAATTTCAACATTATAAGTTTTTCCCAGGGTTTGAGCGACTTCTTGGAGGTGGGTGTCTTTGAAGTACAATTTTTTAGTGACCCAGGAAAGGTAATTTTGATTATCGTTTTTCATTTTCCTGATTTCATCTTGAGCGATAACACCAATATAGCCAGGTTCTATAATCAGATAGTTTTGTTCATTATTAACTTGCGATAGTTTTACTTTTCCTGATTTTACAAAAACTTCAACGTTATCATTTTCGTTTGTCCGAACATTAAAGGAAGTTCCCAATACTTCAATTTTTGCTTTTTCTGCTTTGATAATGAAAGGTTTGGATGGATTGGATTTGACATCGAAGAAGGCTTCTCCTTTTATGTTTACCAGGCGGTTTGCCTTTTTGAAATTGTTTGGATAGTTCACTAAAGATTTGCTATTCAGATAAGCTATAGATCCATCGGGGAATGTGACTTTTGTGTTTTCTCCTGAATTATAATTTTGCTCCGATATAAGTTCGTTTGAATTAAAAATTTTCTCATAAGAAAACAGGGTAGCACTTCCTATTCCAAAAAAGATCAAAACAATAGCAGCATATTTTAAAATTGGATTGGGAATGAGTTTTTTTATTTCCTTCCCTTCATCTTTATTTCCTGATTCACTTGTGATTCTGGATTTCACGTTGTTCCATGCTGTATCCGTATCTATTTGATTGTTTAGGTTTTTCATTTTTTTAAGATGTGTTAGATCTTTAAATAACAGTTCATTATCGGGATTCTTTTGAATCCACTTTTCCACTTTTTCTTTTTCCCTTTTGTCAGGCTGATCGAAAATGTATTTTGCAAGAAGCTTCCAATTTGTCATTGTATATTTGGTTTTAGGATGCTTGTTGATAGTCTGTCAAATTCTTTCTGAATGCTTTTAAAGCTTTTCCCATTCTGGCTTCTACTGTTTTAATTGAAATTGACAGTTTTTCCGCTATTTCTGTGTATTTAAGCCCCTGGTACCTACTCATTGTAAATATTTGACGGGTTTTTTCCGGTAACGTCTTCAATGTCAATTCAATCAAATTATTTAGTTCTTTTGCGTTTAATTCATCCACAGGGGTGTTTACATATTGACCGGGTATCGACTTTTCCTGTGAAACATATTGTTCTTCATATTTTTTGCTTCTGATCTCTTTAAGGCATTGATTTTTTGTAGCTGTATAAAGATAAGATTTAACCGAAGTATGTATTGCTATTGTTTTTCTGTTCTTCCAGAATGTGTAAAAAACATCCTGAACAATCTGTTCTGATAGATCTAAATCTTTCAAATATTTATAAGCAAAAAGACAGAGATCTTCATAATAATTTTTAAAGAGTTTCTCAAAAGCGTTTAAATCTCCCTTGACAATTTTCTGAAGTGGTATTTTTTTATTTTGCCCCATCAAGTTTAAAGTATTATAATCAAGGTTTTATTTTTTTAAGTAGTTTGTCGCTCCCCGGCAAGGAGCGACAAACTATATTTTGATTCTTGGTTAACTATATTTTAACCGGAACTTTTTCGAAAGTTACTCATTTTTTGCCAGATCAATGTCTTTCATTGGCGAATATAGGTATTCATCTTTAACTTTCCATTTAGACGAATCTTTTGACCATCTTTTTTCTATAAGTTTTGTTAATTCACCTTCGTCATCGTAATTAAATTCACTTTTAACGGCGTTGTTCCATTCTTTCTGACTATAATCCCAGCGTTGTTGAATTTCTTCTGTTAATAAATTCTTGCTGTATTGTCGTTTGAATTGAAGTCCGTTTATCCATTCATTCAAGCCGTTGTTCCATGTTACATGAACTTCTTGTGTGGTTTTTCCCCTGGCATTGTGTTGGAGCAGATATTTTCCGCTTTTTTCCCATTCTTCAGAAAACGGATTCCATTTTTCTACCAGCGTTTCTTTTGGTTTTCCACCTAATCCTTCATAGGTGAACGAATAACGCGCACTTTTTTTCCATTGATCGGTAGCAGGGTCATAAGACTTGATTAACACGTTGCTTTTATCACCATTTCTGTTGTATGCCATAAGATAGCGAACTGTGCTAACCCATTTTTCTGCTGCTTGACGCCACTCATGGTAAAGCACTTCTTCTTTTTCATTCCTGTTGTTGTAAGTAATTGTGCGAATTTTAAGATTCATCCATTCTTCGGCAGCCGGACTCCATTCCTGGTGCAGGTTTTCGATTAAATTACCGTTCTTGTCGTATGTTTTGATTGTACGGTCATAATTTTCCCATGAATTGCTTTCCGAATCATAGCGTTGATTTATCACAGCGAGTAATTTTTGCTTACTTTCATAAAGTTCAATCTCGCGATTATACAACTCCCATCTTGCAGAATCTTCGTTTCGTTTGAATGTGTAACTTGTGTCTGTTTCTTTGACATCCATTTCTTTAAGCAAATTTTCTGCGTCTGCGTATTCAGTTTTTACTTCCTGGGCTGTGGAAGAAAGTGCGAACAAACTCATTACAGCGACTAATGCTGTTCTTAGCAGGAGATTTCTCCTCTTTTTTTCTGATTTATGATTTTTTGTTTTCATAGCTTTTTTTATTAAGTGAGTTATACATTTATTTTATAAGGCCTTATTTGTTTTTGTTTTCAATAATATGACCCACAGAATTCTTTTTACCCTACGATTTTTTTGTTTTTTATTAGATAAACATTAACAAACGTTATATGTTCACATTTAACTAGAAGAGCAACAATTATTTAGCATGCGCTATCAGGAATTAACCTAATAAAGAAATCCGCGGTAATCAGCAAAATCCCTGCCTGCAGGCAGGCGTGTAATCTGCGTTCCAGATGCTCGGCGGAATTTGCAATTCCGCCGCTTCCTGTCTGATAAAGTTCCGTCAGCAGCCAGGAAAAAGTTACGATCTTACCTGCAATTTGACAGGTAAGGTGGTTTTTTTATTCTGTTTTTTTAGCCGATGATTTTCAGGCTCACTCGAAAGATCGTAATTTCGGCTTCGAACCCCCAACACGAGGTTGGCCATTAAATCAGGAAGCTAAAATGCAAGTTGAGTGATATAATAAATAATCGGAAGTGTGATGATGCTCAACAGTGTTGATATAGAGAAATTTTGGGTGGCGTAAAAATCGTCTTTATTGAATTGACGCGCTAAAATAATCATCAAAGTCTGGCACGGCATTGCAGCCTCTAATACGATAACTGTTTTAGCTGTTGAATTCAGGTCAATCGGGAAAACAAGGAAAATTCCTTTAATGATAAGGAGAAAGAGGAGTGGAGCTAAAATTAATTTGTTAAAGCTCAGATAAAATGAAGTAACATCACGGACGATCGATTTTATGTTTATGTATGCCAGTATACTGCCTGTGTATAGCATTGCGAGATAGATTGTAGTTTTACCAAGACCTTCCAGTGGGCCAAACAGAAATGCCGGAATTTGAATATTTAGCAGCAAAAGCATAATTCCTATAAAAAAAGCAATCGTATTCGGATTGATAAGATTTTTCAGATTGTCAATTTTTTTCCTCTTCTCTTCCCGGGTAAACATATAGATTCCTAGTGTCCACATAGTTGTATTTTGTGTTAGGAAGTAGATGATGCCATATAAAATTCCTTCTCCATTAGGAAATAGTGCATCGAGTATAGGGAAGCCCAGAAAAACAGCATTTGTAAATGCAGTATGCATGGTGTGGATAATGGATTTTTCCGGAGGTAGTTTAAGTATACGTGCAGTGACGGTTCCAATCAGCAGGAAGAATAGGATAGAAGTAAAAACTAAAATAATCACAATTCCCCAGTCCAGAAATTCGGTTTTATCTATTTCAAGAGAAGAAATTCGAGTGATAATAAGAAATGGCAGGGTAACATTGAAAACAATTTTACTGAGCCCGGTTTTTATTTCGCCGTGAATGATTTTTCTGCGGGTGGCAATCACTCCAATAAGCGCTAAAATAATTAAAACCAGGATTTGTTCAAGAATGATACCGGTACTCATTTGTCAAAGTTTTAGGTTAAGATGAATAAACAACCCTTAAGTTTAAAATACCATCATTTAAATTAGCGAAGATATAATCTATTCTTCTATATTTTTAAGGCACAAAAGTAGTATTAACATTTCAATTTTTTTGAAATATTTATAAATTTGGCTTCGTTAAATAATTAAAATATTAATGGAAAATCGGGGTGTAGCGCAG
>CAYFRV010000076.1:0-7741 GCA_964345495.1 uncultured Bacteroidales bacterium
TAATGTTTTAAGCCCATTACAAGTCCAAAGTTATCCGCTGCAGTTGTTTGAAGTACAGAAGGCATGTCATCTTGTTTTACACCCCATGAATGGTAGCGTCCTGTGTCAAATTTTTGTGGAACCGACCGAAAAATTATATCGCTGGGCGTTTTTTGATGTGTTTGGATATTTCTGCCGTGCAATGGTTCCTTTATGTTCGTTAGTTTACCGCCGAAAAATTCTACAATGGCCTGATGTCCAAGACAGATTCCGAGAATAGGTTTCTGTGTTCCCCATTTTTCCAGTATTTTGTGCATTATTTCTGATTCGGCAGGAATCCCGGGGCCCGGGGAATAGACTATCCTTTGGTAATTGTTGATCTCCTCAATACCTACCTGGTCGTTCCTCCTTACTTCTACTGAGCTACAAAATGGTTCCAGAAAATGAACCAAATTGTATGTGAAGGAGTCATAGTTGTCGATTACAAGTATATTCATAGTAAAAAAATCCCGGCATAAATATAATATATGCCGGGAAAGAATATTATACTTTTAGTAAAATTATTTGATTAACTGAACACTTCTTTTGACAAACTGGTCGAGGGATTCGCCTTTTAGCATATTGTTAGCAAGCAATGCCAGGTCAATCAATTGTTTAACCAGTTGACTTTTCTTGCCAAATTCTGTCAACTTTTCTTCTTTTTTGTTTTTGATTTCATCGATCTGTTTATCAAGATCTTTCAGGTTGTCCTTGTCTGCCTGGGGCATTTCTTCTTCTTTTTTATCCTTATTTGCCGTGTTGATGTTTTCCTTTTCTTTTTCTAAAGGCTTAATCTCATCATTCATCTTTTGTAATTCATTCCCCAGCTTTTCATCTTTTAAATTTTTGACCTTTTTAATCAGCCGATGATCTGTGTTTAATACCAGATTATAGGTGTCAGGCATTTGTCCATAGAAATTCATTGGGCCTCCGCCCATTGCGGCCATATCTTTCATGCGGCGCATGAATTCAGACTGTGTAATTGTCAATGGATCTTCTTCTTCGCCCATTGGTTCGCATGAAACAGTAAATGTGCCTATATCCGGTAACTGGCTTTTGAAAATACTTGCCAGGTCGTCTTGCTCCTCTTTAGGAAGCTCAGTTTCTTTTTTATCTTCCTTTTGAATAAGATTATCGACAACATCTGCATCAACTCTCGCAAAATGACTGTTTTCAAATTTTTGTTCCAGCTGGTTTATTAAATGCGTATCCAATTGTCCATCCATTACCAGCACATCATATCCTTTTGCTTTTGCTTTTTCAATGTATGAATATTGTTTATCTACATCTGTAGCATAGAGATAAACTAATGTGTTGTTTTTATCTGTTTGGTTATCTTTGATGTGTTCTTTGTATTCGTCGAAACTGAAATATTTTCCTTCAGTATTTTTGAATAAGGCAAAGTTTTGTGCCTTTTCATAGAATTTTTCATCCGTTAACATGCCATATTGGATGAATAACTTAAGATCATCCCACTTATTTTCAAATTCTTCACGTTGATTTTTGAAGATGTTTTCTAAGCGCTCTGCCACTTTTTTGGTGATGTGATTGGAAATTTTCTTCACACTGGGGTCGCCAAGCAGATAGCTTCTTGAAACGTTTAGCGGAATATCAGGTGAATCAATAACTCCGTGTAGAAGTGTCAGAAATTCCGGAACAATGTTTTCTACAGAATCCGTAACAAAAACCTGGTTTGCATAAAGTTGTATTTTATTACGCTGTACTTCAAGGTTGTTATTTATTTTCGGGAAGTAAAGAATTCCTGTCAGATTGAACGGATAATCCACAAACAGGTGAATATGGAATAACGGATCTTCCTGCATTGGGTACAGCTTCTTGTAGAAAGCCGTATAATCTTCATCCTTCAAATCCTTTGGATGTTTCTTCCAAAGTGGATCCGTATCATTTATAATGTTGTCTTCATCAGTTTCAACTTCATTTCCATCTTTGTCATAGTCCTTTTTCTTGCCAAAAGCTATGGGTACAGGCAGGAATTTGCAATATCGGTTCAGTGTTTCATTAATTTTATTTTCGTCCAGGTAATCTTCTGAATCTTTATCTAAATAAATGGTAACATCTGTTCCGCGGTCTTCTTTGTCCCCTTCTTCCATTTGGTATTCCGGGCTTCCATCACATGACCAATAAACCGGTTTTGCGCCTTCCTGGTATGACAATGTTTTAATTTCGACCTTGTCGGCTACCATGAAAGCAGAATAAAAGCCGAGTCCGAATTTACCTATGATTCCCTCAGCATCTTTGTATTTATTGACAAATTCTTCAGCACTGGAAAAGGCTACATCATTGATATACTTATGTACCTCTTCTTCTGTCATTCCAATTCCGCGATCTGAGACGGTGATGGTTTTATTCTCTTTGTCCATGCTCACCCGTATGGTGGTGTCTCCCAGATCTTTTTCATATTCTCCTACAGAAGCCAGTTTTTGTAACTTCTGGGTTGCATCTACAGAGTTGGAAATTAATTCACGAAGAAATATCTCATTTTCCGAGTACAGAAACTTCTTAATAATTGGAAAAATATTCTCAGTACTTACGCCAATTTTTCCTTTTTGCATAATTTGTTGATATTATTTGGTTTAACATTCGTTTCTTTGCAGTGCTATAATTTCAAAGGGTGTGCCACAATAATATTGCTGACAATTAGTCAGAGAAAGATAGGTAAGTTAAGTGAGTTGAACTGAGTAAACTGAGTTGATTGAGTTACCCCAGGTCACTTTTTCTGTTCAGTTTAATCCCAAAAATTAATGACGGAAAATGCTGAAGTTGACACTTCCGTAAATCCTTCTTTCATTGAATTTTGGGTGATTTGAAAAGTCTGAATGTTTTGAATGTTCAAGGATAAAGTATCCATTGGGTTCAAGTATATTTCCTGAAAATATGAGCTCAGGGATGGTTTCTATATCTTCGAGCTGATAGGGCGGGTCTGCAAATATTAAAAAATAGGATTGATCTGTTGATTTAAGGAATTTGAACACATCTTTGATTTTTACATAGATGTTGTTAATCTCTAGTTGGTTGGCTGTCTTTTTTATGAAAACTGCATTTTTATACATTTTCTCTACTGCAGTGACACTTTCACAACCACGGGAAACAAATTCATAACTTATATTTCCGGTGCCGGAAAATAGATCGAGAAGGTGTTTACCCTCAAAATCCATGCGGGTTTCGAGTATATTGAACAGGTTTTCTTTAGCAAAGTCAGTTGTGGGTCTTGCTTTTAATGATTTAGGAGGGTGTATTTGTCTTCCTTTATATTTTCCGCTGATTATTCGCAAAGCTGCAACCTGAATAAATTTGAAAAATGATTTATTTGATCCTTATTAAAAGTATAACTGTAAGTAAAATCCTTAGGTGCTTTATGAATATGGATTTTTTTTATGTATTGCCTTAATAAGCTTTCCAATCCGCTATGTAGATTTAAGTTTCCGGAGATGTGCAATTCGTTTTCAGTTCTGCTTAAGTTTAATTGTTTAAATGTGTAAAGAATAAAATAGAGTATATCCTCTTTCGATTTAATCATAAAATTGTTGTAAAACTTAAGTCTTCTGTTGCCATAAACACCAATGTCAATGAAATCCTCATGAAGATGCACTGCTGCAATAGTGTTTTCAGTATGAAAACGAAGATAATAGGCATTAAAAGGATTAAATTGATGGTAGATAGGTGTTTTGCCAAATGAATCAAACAGTACATAACTAATTGGGCTTGGGATGGTAAATAGATTTACAGCTTGAATTGACTTGTTTTCATTAAAGTGGATCTCTTCTAATTCTTCCAGCCTGTGGTTAAATTCAAAATATTTTTTCGCAAAATTTTTTTCAAATAATTCATTCGGAATTAAAACAGACTTAGGACTAACTACCAAAGTTTTTGTGATTTTATAACTGGCTTTCAGGTGTTCATCATTGTCGATGATGGATTGAATTTCATCTGCCTTCTCTTCGAAAGAGACTTTATGCCTGAGGTCATAATGTTTAAGAAGGATGAATTTATTCCGAACTAAATCTAATACAGAAAGAGAAAATCCATTCAAGTTAAATTGAATGGATCTCTCATAAGTATTTGTTCGGTTAATATCAAAGGTTTCGTCAACAAATGAAAAATTTTTCATAGAAACCTCTTTTATTACTCCCAGTTACCGGCATTATTGTTTGGCTGTTTAAGATCGCCAACTTTAACACCCGGGTATTTTTTTTGTTTCATTTTCATTCTTTCATTGAGATTAACCCGAAGTTGTTCCTCTAGCCCGTGTAGAAGTACATCGTTATGAACTTTAGCTTCGAAGACCTTTACATCAACATTTCCTGTTTCCACTATTCCTGCACCAAGCTGGAAAGAATCATTTTCTGTTGATGGAACACGCCAAAGGTCATCGGCATTAAAATCTTTACTGAATAGCGAATCCTTAATGGCAATTTTCATGGTATCTCTTGAAATAAACCCTTCTTTCACAGCTCTTTTTTCTGTCCAGCCAGCTTCTAATAGGCTGTCAGAAAGTCGACCTTCGGCTTTTACCAAGGATAGTGAATCATACTTGATGAAATTAATCAGAGTGTCAAAGCTGCCGGTAAACTTTCCATATTCATCTTTGTAGGCTAGTTCAGCTGTTCGGATGTTTTTTAGCTTTTCAATAGTAGCTTCATAACGGGCTCTTTTAACATCTCTGAATTCGATAGGGGTTTGGATGCTCTTGTAGAGTTGAAAAATCAGTACAAGTATTACTACGCCCAGAATAATTTGAATTGCTTTTTTCATTTTATTTTTTTGTTTTTTTGATTATTTTGCCTGCTTGCAAATTTAACAAAAGTAATTAAAATCAAAATTGCAAATTAAATAATTATCGATAAACATGTTGAAAAATCATATAAATTCAATTTTAACGAAATCTCTGGAACATTCACCTACCCCCAGTCAGGAAAAGCTGTTATTCAAATTAGCATCGTTTATTTCTTCTTCAAAAAAAGAAGAAATTTTTCTTATGAAAGGATATGCCGGAACTGGCAAAACGACTACTGTGAAAGCGCTGATTAATACCCTTAAGAGTTACCGCATAAAATCTGTGTTAATGGCACCTACAGGAAGAGCCGCTAAAGTATTAGCTGGATATACCGGGCAATCTGCTTATACCATACATAAAAAGATTTACAGACAAAAATCAGCTAAAGATGGATTTGGTGAGTTTATACTTGATAAAAATTTACATAAAAACACCTATTTTATTGTTGATGAAGCATCAATGATATCCAATCAAAGTTCAGACCTGGCTTCGTTTGGAAGTGGCAGGTTATTGGATGATTTAATTCAGTATGTTTATGAGGGTCATGGTTGTAAGTTGGTTTTAATAGGAGATACAGCTCAGCTTCCCCCGGTAAAAATGGATTTAAGTCCTGCTTTGATAGCTCAAAATATTGAGGGTTATGGGCTTGCTGTGGAGGAGGCTTACCTGACCGATGTCTTAAGGCAATCACAAAATTCTGGTATTCTTGCAAATGCAACTCGCTTAAGGGAGTTGTTGTTACAGGAAGTAAATGCCTTCCCGCAATTCTCTTTGGAGAATTTTTCTGATATAGAATATCTCTCAGGCGCAGATTTGGTTGAAACTATTAATGATACCTATGATTCAAATGGTGTGGAGGAAACAGTGATCGTCACCAGGTCAAACAAGAGAGCGAATCAATTTAATCAGGGTATCCGAAATCAGATTTTGTGGCGGGAGGAAGAATTGTCAGCCGGCGATTATTTGATGATTGTGAAGAATAATTATTATTGGACAGCAGAAGAGGAGGATATGGATTTTATTGCTAATGGCGATGTGGCAGAGGTGCTTTCTGTACAGGGATATCAGGAGTTATATGGGTATCGTTTTGCTGATGTTGTTTTGCGGTTTATTGATTACAACGATTTGGAAATTGAAGTTAAAATTCTTGTCGATACCCTTCACTCAAACAGTGCCTCTCTTACAAGAGATGAAAACAGAACTTTATTTTACAATGTGCTGGAAGATTATCAGGATGTGAAGGGAAAAAAAGCAAGGTATCAGCGGGTGAAAGACAATCCCTATTTTAACGCATTACAGGTGAAATTTTCTTATGCAGTAACTTGTCATAAAGCTCAGGGTGGACAATGGCGAACAGTGTTTGTTGACCATGGCTATTTGAATGAGGACATGATCAATAAGGAATTTTTACGATGGCTCTATACAGCATTTACCAGAGCTACTGATAAACTCTACCTCATCAATTTTCACAAATCTTTTTTTCCTGAATAGCTGCTTTTTTGACCGATCGTGCTTTTATCTTTACAGACGTGATACTCCATTTGAATAGTTATGTGATGAATTTCAAATTGCTCACGAAGCATATTCTCAAGATCTCTTCTAATTTCATCAGATTCTTTTATTGAATAATTTTGATCTACATCAGCATGGCATTCAAAGTGTACTTGTTGGTCAGAAAGCATCCATACATGAATGTGATGTATGTTTTCAACTTTCGGATGTTGTTCAAGTGCGGATTTTATCTCATTTATGTTAATATGTTCCGGACTTGCCTGCATGAGAATTTTGATTGTATCTTTCAAAATGCTGTAAGTCCCTTTTAAAATGAAAATACCGATAAGGAAGGTTAAAAGCGGGTCAATCCAATAGAGTTCGAAGAAATAAATTAATACTGAAGCAACGATTACTCCGACAGAAGAAAGCGTATCACCAATCAAATGCAAATAGGCAGCTTTTATATTTAAATTGTACCTGGAATCCTTATGCAATAAATAAACCGAGAAAAAATTAGCTAAGAGTCCTATAGTGGCAACAATAAACATTGTTTTTCCTTCAATAGCTTCGGGTTCTAATAATCGCTCGTACGCCTCATAAAACAAGTATATTGAAATAACTATTAAAACAAGGGCGTTGAGAAGAGCTGCCAGAATTTCTATTCGTTTATAACCAAAGGTGTTTTTTCGTGTTGATGCTTTTTGTCCTACCAGCATGGCCATATAGGAAATAAGCAAAGCAATAGCATCACTGAGATTATGAAGCGCATCGGAAAGCAGTGAAAGACTGTTTGAAAGTATTCCACCGATAAATTCTGCAATAGTAATTCCGAAATTCAGGATTATACTTATTCGAAGATTTTTTTTGTTCGGTTGTTTATCCGGGTTAGAATCAGAATCGCTTATATGTTTATGCATGCTATTCTAATTTTTTAATGAATTCAGCGGCCTTTAAAACTTTGCCATAAGAGCTTTCAATAGTACTCAGAGTTGAAAGGTGCACATCCTTCGCTTTTATTGTTTGACTATTAAAATTAAGGTCTTTCGTTGTACAACCGTCGGAAATTAAGTAGCATTTGTACCCCAGATCGTATGCAGCTCTTGTGGTGGCTTCCACGCACATGTGTGTTTGCATCCCGGTTATTACCAATGAGCTTATGTTTTTCTTTTGCAGGTATTCGTTAAGGTTTGTTCCATTAAAACTATTTGCTTCTTCTTTGGTTATGATTTTCTCGCCTTTTTGAGGGGCAACATTTTGATGTATTTCGCTGTTTTTTTGAACGTTGTGTTTTATGTAAACGACTTCCATTTGATTTTCTCGAAATGCTTCCAACACTTTTTTTATTTGTAAACTTGTTTTTCCCGGATGCTTTAATGGAAGCTGGCCATTTGGAAAATAGAACTGCTGTACATCAATAATCAGTAAAGCAGTACT
>CAYFRV010000076.1:7841-10999 GCA_964345495.1 uncultured Bacteroidales bacterium
CTTAAACTCATAAAACGTCAAAAAAAATATGTCATCTTGGCATTTTTAGTATTAGATTTCTTCCATATATTCCCCGACAATTTGTTCTGTTTTATTTATGAAATACTTTTCTTCCTGTGTTGATAAATTCAGTCTTTTTATTTTGTATTCGGCTTCTTCGTGTATCCATGGAATTATGAAGTGTTCATTATTGTAATTAAATTTGTCATCTGTCCATAAAATATCCATTAAATGCGACTTTAATTCTTCTAGTGTTTCCCAGGCCTTTTTGTGTTTTTTGTCTTTATTCATAGAAACCTCGTTATTCTAAAAGACAATAATAGAATTGCAACAAATGTAGCCATTTTTAATAACTATGTTAAAATTAAAATTTTTATTGTTTGTATAGCTTTTGTAATTTGTGAAAGAATTGAACATTTAGTAATTTTTAACTGTAAAGAACCTAAAACAATAGAACATGCCATATTTAAAATTACAAACCAATCTTGAGTTAAGCGATGACAGGAAAAAAGAGCTGCTCAATGATCTTATTTCTCTTGTATCAAAAGAGCTTGATAAACCGGAAAAGTATGTAATGACTATAGTTCAGGACGGTCAGATAATGCTTTTCGGATCTACTGAGGATCCGCTTGTGTACATAGAATTCAGAAGTATAAGGTTTCCTGAAGGCCAGACAAAGGCATTGGCGAAAAGTTTGTCACACTTTGTCAAAAGTCGATTAAATATTGATTCTGACCGGGTTTTTATTCAGTTTATCAATTCAGATCCACATATGTGGGGATACAATGCTTCTACTTTTTAAAAAGATATCTGCTTTTTTGACATAAATAAGCATTAATTTGCTTGTTTGTGGTATTGGTATGTTTTTTGTCAATTTGAAAGGGAAAAATCTAAAGAAGGGTTTATATGAACCGTAAAGAAATATGGGAAAATCATCAGTTGGCGTCTGATTTTATAGCCAAAAGACAACTTGGAAATGCAATGGATATTTTTTACGAGATGGCCGGTGAAACCACATCTGATTATTACAGACTACAACTGGATAAACATAAAGAAACCTATTCTTCAATTCTGGAATATGCTTTTGCGGATATGGAAGATCCAGAGCGGGAGGATATATACTTTCGCTTACTTAAGGATGTTCTTGAGGTCGGCGATAAATTGAAAGAACATTTATTAACCTCCTCAGGGGGGTCTTCTATTTATAAGACAAAATGGAAAATCGAGCAGAATATTCAGGATGGGGAAATTAACTATGAGCAATTACTTAGCGCGTTGACGCAGGATAAGGAACTGGAGGATTTGCTGAAAGACACAAATATCAGCACTCAGGCTGAAGAAATAACTACAAATGAAGAGAGAAATGAAGTGCTTAGTGATCTTTTCCGTGTCATTTGGTTGATAGATAAATACAGCGAAGATGAAATCAATTTGTTAAGAAAAATTAATGAATCTGAGAAGTTACCATGGCATGATAAATCCTTGTTTGTAAGTTCTCTTACATTGAGCGTGCTCAGATGTTTTGATGAAAATAAAATTGACCTGCTATTCGAATTCTACAATAACCAGGAAGATCAGGTTTGGCCGAGAGCTTTGGTGGGTATTGTGCTGGCGCTATACAAATATGATAAACGAGTGGATCTCTATCCCAAAATACTGGAAAGATTGGATGCTTTTGCCGGAAACCCCGAAATTGAGAAAAATATAGAAGCCATTATCATCCAGACAATTAAATCCAAAGAAACGGAAGAAATTACAAGGAAATGGGAACAGGAGATCATGCCTGAAATCATGAAGATGAGGCCTAACATTGAACAAAAACTTGATCTGGAAAACATTTTATCAGATAAATTTATCGAAGATAAAAACCCCGATTGGGAGCGGGTTTTTGAAGACTCCCCGGATTTGCTTGACAAACTGCAGGAATTCTCAAAGTTACAAATGGAAGGCTCTGATGTTTTCATGAGTGCTTTTGGGCGGTTGAAGCATTTTCCGTTTTTCAACAGGATAAGCAATTGGTTTATTCCTTTTTTTAAGGAAAATCCCGATTTAGAAGATATTTTCTCTTCAAAAGAGGAAAACAACATTTTTCCACTTATAGAAAAGATAGAGAGCTCTTATTACATGTGTAATTCAGATAAGTATTCCTTTTGTTTCAATCTTCAGTATATACCAGAGGCGCAAAGAAACTCAATGATGCAGATGTTCAACGAAGAAATGAAACAGATGAATGAAATCGGAGAGGATGAGGAAATTTTAACTGGTTTTGCACGGACAAAAAGCATTTATACACAGTATCTGCAGGATCTTTATCGTTTTTATAAGCTTCATCCGCTAAGAAATGAAGTGGATGATATTTTCAATTATAAGTTGGATATATACAACACCCAATTTTATAACCGAATTATAGAAAATAAGAAGATCAGAAGAAATATTGCTGAGTTTTACTTTGAACGAAATCATTTTGATCAGGCTGTAGAAATTTTTCAAAATCTTGATGAAGAAGAGCGGAATGAAGCAGAAATTCTGGAAAAAACTGCCTATTGCTATCAAAGGTTAGGTGATTATCAAACTGCGCTGGATTATTATCTGAAGGCAGATTTATTTGATACAAACAAACCCTGGCTAACTAAGAAAATTGCTTTGTGTCACCGGTATTTAAATCAACCGGAAAACGCATTAGAGTATTATAAAGCTGCAGAGAATTACGAACCTGAAAATTTATATATCCAGGCTTACATAGGGCATAGTTTGTTCCAGTTAGAGCGTTATGAAGAAGCCATGAAATATTATTTTAAGGTAGAATATCTTGCTCCTGAAAATGCGAAGATCCGAAGGCCGATTGCATGGTGTTCTTTTATGCTTGGCAAATTTGAAACTGCAGAAAATTATTTGTTTAAGTTATTGGAAAAGGAAAGCAATTATTACGATTATATTACTCTTGGTCATGTCTACTGGAGCATGAAACAACCAGAAAAGGCACAGGAGGCCTATAAAAATGCTATACTGCACCAGGACAGTAGTTTTAAAAAGTTTTCTGCTGCTTATTTGGAAGATAGAAAATATTTGGAGAATCAGGGAATTGATCCCATGGAAATCAACCTGATGATGGATAGGGTTAAGTTTCTTGCTGAACAGGAGAATCAGTAGCTACATTG
>CAYFRV010000077.1:0-9233 GCA_964345495.1 uncultured Bacteroidales bacterium
AATAAAAGAAAATTCTATGCCAAAGGCTAAAGGCTATAAGCATAAGGCAAAACTTGCAGCAAGCAGCGGAAATATGTAATGGCTGAGTAAATAATTTTGAGGAATTCGCAGTTGACCAATCAAACGTTTTTTCATTTTTCAAAGATTCCAGAAGGCTATCTCATAATCGATAGCCTTCTGAAGTTCATTATTCTACAGTAACTGATTTAGCAAGATTTCTGGGCTGGTCAACACTGCATCCTCTAAGTACAGCAATATGATATGATAGCAGTTGTAATGGAATCACAGTAAGTAAAGGGGCTATTGATTCGAGCGTTTCAGGAATTTCCAGAACATGTTCTGCCATCTCCCGGATAACAGTATCACCTTTTGTAACAACAGCAATTACTTTTCCTTTTCTTGCTTTAATTTCTTGTATATTGCTGACAATTTTGTCATAAGACTTATCTTTAATCGCCATGACCACCACCGGCATATTTTCATCAATTAAAGCAATCGGACCGTGTTTCATTTCTGCTGCGGGATAACCTTCGGCATGAATGTAAGATATTTCCTTTAGTTTCAGTGCTCCTTCTAATGCTACAGGGAATAAGTAGCCTCTTCCAAGATATAAAAAGTTGGTAGTATCTTTATACCGTTCGGCCAATTCCTTGAATAAATCGTTATGTTTTAATATCTTCTCTATTTTGGAAGGAATATCCGATAACTCCTTAATTAAGTTTTGATATGTTTTTTGATCAACTTCTCCTTTTTTGTATCCCAGGATCATAGCAATCATGGATAACACCGTAACCTGTGCAGTGAACGCTTTTGTGGAAGCAACACCTATTTCAGGGCCTGCATGAGTATAAACACCTGCATGTGTTTCGCGTGGAATGCTTGAGCCCACAACATTGCAAATTCCAAGTACTGTTGCCCCGGCTTCTTTTGCAAGTTGGATTGCTGCCAGAGAATCAGCAGTTTCTCCGCTTTGGCTTATTGTAATTACTATGTCGTTTTCGTCAATGATCGGGTTTCTGTATCTGAATTCGGAAGCATATTCAACTTCAACCGGAATTCTTGCCAGATCTTCAATAATGTATTCTCCTACAATTCCTGCATGCCATGAAGTACCACATCCAATAATAATAATCCTTTTTGCCTGAATTAATTTTGGCATCACTTCATGTAACCCGCCTAGTTTCACTTCGGTTTTGTCATGATTAATTCTGCCTCTGAAAGTATCTTTAATAGATCTGGGTTGTTCAAAGATTTCTTTGAGCATGAAATGGTCATACCCATTTTTCTCGATATCCCCGATTTCCATGTCTAACTTTTGTACTTTCGGAGTTAGTTTATCGTTTTTTATTGTTTTCAGCGTCAATTCTTCTCTTCCAAGAATTGCCACGTCATTTTCATTCAGATAAATAACACTTTTTGTGTGTTCTACAATTGGCGTAGCGTCAGAAGCAAGGTAGTATTCTTCGTCTCCCACTCCTATAACAAGAGGACTTCCCTTTCTGGCAGCTATAAGTTTGTCGGGTTCGTCTTTACAAATAATAGCAATACCATAAGCGCCAATAACTTTGTGTAATGCCAATCTAACTGCAATTTCCGCACTTACCTGACCTTTTAGGTATATATATTCAATGAGGTTTGCTAATACTTCAGTATCAGTTTCCGTCTTGAATTTATAATCTCTGTCTTCCAATCTTTTCTTTAACCGCCCGTAATTCTCAATAATTCCGTTATGAATAACGATAAATTTTCCATTTTGGGAGGAATGAGGATGAGCATTTAAATCATTTGGCTCACCGTGGGTTGCCCAACGGGTATGTCCTATACCTATATTTCCCTCAATATTTTTGGATTTAGTAAAATCCTCAAGATCAGAAACTTTTCCTTTCTTTTTGTATATCGAAATTTCACCATTGTTTAGTAAAGATATTCCGGCTGAATCATAGCCTCTGTATTCCAACCTCTTCAATCCATTAACAAGGATTGGATAAGCTTCTTTTTTTCCGATATAACCAACAATTCCACACATGATGTAAGTCTATTTTTGGTATGTTTTTATTCTGATGTATTGTAGAATTTTATTTCTAATCTTCCAGGGGTTGATGAATTCTTTCCTGAAAGAACAACTTGTTTTAGGCCGTTGGCTCTGCTTGAAGTATGCAGATAGATTGTATTGTTTTCGATTCTGTTATTTAAAAGACTTTGTATATATGCTGTTATATTAAAGACCATTTCATTATTTGTATCATCATAAAA
Source organism: uncultured Bacteroidales bacterium (assembly GCA_964345495.1). GTDB lineage: Bacteria > Bacteroidota > Bacteroidia > Bacteroidales > UBA12077 > JAGXLC01. The sequence goes on from CAYFRV010000077.1 coordinate 2,254, forward strand.
AGCCTCATAAGTCTGAAGCTGATAGTTAACAATTGACTCAACATAACTGTTAAGCTTTCTGTAGGTAGAATCTTCCTCGTAGATATAGGCTGTCATGTTCGACTCTGTTGTATCTGTTAATTGGTCATATTTCTCTTTAACATTAAAAACAAGGCTTGCATTAGCCAGAAGCTTACCGTTATATATTTCCTGCAATGAGTCAATATTAGTAAAAGTCACTTTTGCACGGGTACCTTGTAAATTTTGAACAAACAATAAACTATCTTCCCCGCTAGATTCTATTGCTGTATGAGCATTTGGGGAACTAGTTGCTTGGGAATAATCATGCTCGAACATATTAAACCTTATTCCGAAATCGCTACTTATTCCGTAATTAATTGTGTCGGTTACGCTAGAGGTATCGGTTGTTTCAGTATAATATAAGTGCATCTTGCAGTTTCCTATAGATGTAGAAATAAGACCCTCTCCTCCATTATTATCCATAGAGAAAAGTAAACCTTTTATTGCTTCAGTGAATATTAGTGTGTCATCTACCGTTTCAAATGATCTTTCATTAAGTTTCTGGGTAAATTCGGGGGTGAGTTTTATTATAATTATAGAATCTCCCTGAAAACTAATGCTGTCTGAAATTTCAGGTTCGGAAGCAGAGTAGTATTCTTCGGGATCTTCATTAGAAAGATAGCTGTTAGCCAGGTCCAGACTTTTATTAACTTCATAGACAGCAAAATCCATCTCCTCAAAATCCCCAAAATATTCATCCGGCCTTATTATTATTTCTGCTTTTGTGTTTTCAGGTGGAATCGTCTTTCCTGAGTCCACTATGCTATTTATGAAATATTGTCCAAGCGCATAACTTTTAGTTTGCCCAAAGTATTCGTCTGTTATATTTCCTATTATCAGTTTGTTTGTGCCATTTGTAGAAAATTCAGGTTCACGCTCCAGGTATGTTTGGTAATTATCAAGGGTGTCTCTAAAAACAGGAATAGAGTCTTTGTCTGAGAGGACATCGCTGCCAAACTCATCTGCATCTCTTTCACAGTTGAAGAAAAGGATGGCTATGCCGATTATTAGCGTTAATGAAATAAGTTTCTGAATGGGAAATGAATTTTTCATCTTAAGGTTAATCATACATTAAATATAGTTCAGTGGTTTATTCGTTTAAGAGATCGTCGTAAAATTTTGAGTAAGCGTCAATATACTCTTCTTCCGTTTGATATTCAAGTTTTGGTTTGCTCAGGGAGTCAATGTATTTTCCAAGGTCTTTGTTAATATTCTGACTTGCTTTAATCACCCCATCGGAGTTTTCTATTGCTAATTTATTGAAGTTGACGAAGTCGGGATTATCTTTAATGGTTTTGAGATCACTATTTGTGATTCCTTCAACTTTGACTTTATTCTTCAACTCTTTATTTAGCGGATTTTTAAAATCATCGTCATAAACTGAGTAAACAACCTTTGAATTGGCAAATAATGGTTCTTCATTATAAGCTTTTTTAAGATATAACGGCACTAAGCCCGTGAACCATCCCTGGCAATGTACAACATCCGGAGCCCACCTGAGTTTTTTCACTGTTTCAAGTACGCCTCTTGCAAAAAATATTGCTCGCTCATCGTTATCTTCGAACTCATTCCCTTCGTCGTCTTTCAATTTAAATTTCCGATGAAAGTAGTCTTCATTATCTATAAAATAAACCTGCATTCTGGCAGATTGAATTGATGCAACTTTAATTATTAAGGGGCGGTCCGTGTCATTAATGATTAGGTTCATACCTGAAAGTCTAATCACTTCGTGCAGCTGATTCCTTCTTTCGTTTATTCTTCCAAATTTAGGCATGAAGGTACGTATTTCTTTACCTCGTTCCTGAATTCCTTGCGGCAAATAACGTCCCGTTTTAGACATTTTATTTTCAGGCAGATAAGGAGTTATTTCCTGGGAGATGAAAAGTACCTTTGTTTTTTCCATTACTTTAATGAGATTGGTTAAAAAAAGCTTCCGCAAAATTAGTAAAATTATTCCTATTTACCAATAATTTAGAGTTTTTAGGGAAGCAGGATATGCTTTTTATTTAGAAAGAAAAGATTGATTTTCCTTGTTTTAATCCCAGAATTTTAAATGGTAAGCATTATTCCAAAATAGCCACTCATACATAGCAGATCTGGAAAATTGGTATTTCATCAGGTTCCTCAGTTTTTCCCCGGCTTCATGGCCGAGTTGATTTGTAATGTTTTTCAATCTTTCCGTAGTTTGGTCAAATTCAACCCCTGAGTAGGTGTCAATCCATTTTTGATAGGGGTTGTTGGAAGCTGCATTTTCACGTATGTTTATAGCTACTTCATTATAGAGCCAAAAGCAAGGCAGCAGGGCAGCTAACGCTTCTTCATAACTTTTAAAAGCTACCGATGATAATAAAAAATTGGCATAAGCTTCTGTGACAAGAGACGAGTCCTCAGCCTTTTTTATCTGAAAGGCTTCCATAAAATGATCATGCAATTCTCGTTCAATTTCAAGTCCTTCTTTAGCAAAGGAGATAAATTCCAACATTTCTCCATGCGAAGGGGATTTTGCAGCAAGAGCAGCAAGGGCACGGGAGTATTCTCCTATATAAATGGCATCCTGACTTATATAGAATTTGAATTTCTCCTGTTTGAGAGTTCCGGCAGCCAATTCCTTATTAAATGGATGCGTGATAATCGACTGGTAGATTTCTTCTGCTGAATTCCAAAGTTCATTAATAAAGCTCATATAACTATTGTTTAATTCCAGAAATTATAAAAATGATGCACGGGACCATGACCTGTGCCTAATTGAAAATCGGATCCGGCCTGAATGGATTGGTGTATGTATTCAACTCCTTTCCGAATAGCCGTTTTTAGATCGAAGCCGTGTGCAAGTTGAGCTGCGATAGCTGAAGAAAGCGTACAGCCGGTTCCGTGTGTATTTTTAGTATTGATTCGTTTGCCCGGAATTTTAATGGTTTCATCTGTTTCTGCTATATACAGCACATCTGTTAGCTCTTCACTGTGAAAATGGCCTGCCTTTAGCAATACTGCACGGGCTTTTGTTTGACTTAATTCACGGGCGGCCTTAAAAAACTGTTCCTCAGTTTTAATTTTATGACCGAGAATGATTTCTGCTTCTGGTAAATTGGGTGTGATTACTGTTGCAATTGGCAGCATTTCTTTGATAAGGGTTTCAATTGCTTCATCCTGTAGCAACTTATCGCCGGATGTAGCTACCATCACCGGATCGATGACAATGTTGGGTGAATTGTATTTGTTAAGGGTTTCAACTACTTTTCGAATTACTTTTGAACTGTGCAGCATTCCTATTTTTATTGCATCCGTTCCAATGTCATCCATAACTGCGGTAATCTGGCTTTTAATGATTTCTACGGGCACCGGATGAATATCGGTAACTCCTTTTGTGTTTTGAGCAGTGATCGCAGTAATGGCCGACATTCCATAAACGCCGTTTGCTGAAAATGCTTTAATGTCTGCTTGTATACCTGCTCCTCCTCCACTATCTGACCCTGCTATGGTTAAGGCTTTTTTATAATATTGTTTGTTCATAACTACATGTTTTATTAAAAATGTGTGTATCCCTTTTTAATATTTTCAACCTGTTGATTATTTTTATAATAAGTTATTTCTGGCATACCGTCTTCTATCTTTCCTATTGGATAGAGGGGCTTCTGAAATTCATCCATAAAGTTTTTTGCTATATCTTCAAAAGATTCGTTGCTGATAGTAAGCAACAGCACATAATCTTCTCCTCCTGACAATGCGAGTTCAATAGGGTTGATTTGGTGCATGTTGCAAAAGTTGAGCAGAGAGTTGGTCATTGGAATTTTTTCCAGCTCAATATTTCCTTTCCTGGAAGAAGCGTTTAATATGTGCATCAAATCTGAGCTTATGCCATCAGAAACATCAATCATGGCGTGGACTTCTTTATATTTAGCCAGCCATTTTCCTTCAGAAACGTGTGGATATGGCGAAAGGTGTTTATCAAAAAGGGATTTTGTGTTGTTATCTTCGGGTAGGTCTAAAAAAAGAGCTTGCAGTCCTGCGGCTGATTCTCCTGTTTCTCCGGTAATGCAGATAATGTCTCCTTTTTCTGCTGCCGACCTTTTTTTTATGTTTTGATTTGAAATCTCCCCGGTTACTCCAATGTTGATTACAATATAATTTTCTGAACTGGTGGTATCTCCACCTAAAAGTGGAACATCTTCCTTTTCACTCAAAGCCTTATAGCCTTTCATAAAATCTTCTATCCAGCTAAGGTTTATATCTTTTGGTAATCCAATTGAGATGTAGGAACCAACGGGGTTACCACCCATTGCGGCTATATCGCTTAAATTAACAGCCAACGACTTAAAACCCAACTGATAAGGAGTGATTTTATCTCTCAGGAAATGCGTTTTTTCAATCAGCATATCGGTCGTGAAAATATGCGAAGTGGTTTCGCTAACCGGGATAATTGAACAATCGTCCCCTATCCCCGTCATGTGTTCTTTGACCAATTCTTTGAATTCAGGGGCAATGTATTCATTGATAAGACCGAATTCGCCAATGCTTTTCAGGTTTTTCTTTGTTTCTTCCATAATAGTAAAGTTCCGTAAAAATTTCTAATCCAACAAAGATTTTGCTTTCTGAACTTTTGTTCTTAGCTCAGATGCAGCTTTTTCGGGATCTTCAGCTGAGCATATAGCAGATACAACGGCTACTCCATCAGCTCCGGCTTTAATGATTGATTCTGCATTGTGAGGTTTAATGCTTCCAATCCCTACAGATGGATGTTTAGATATTTCTGTTATTTTTTGCACACCTGTAATTCCCAGTTCCTGTGTAAGTTCTTCCTTTGTAGGTGTCGTAAATACGGGGCTAATGGCAATGTAATCCACATCATAACGATTGGCTTCTTCTGCCTGCTCAAAGCTTTCTACGGACAATCCGATAATAGCATCATTGCCCAGAATTTTTCTGGCCATCAGGTAGGGCATGTCAGTTTGCCCCAAATGCACACCATCGGCTCCAATTGCCAGTGCTACATCAACTCTGTCATTGATAATCAGCGGGATTTTGTATGGTTTAAGAATTTTTTGGATTCTTTTTGCTTCTTCTATGAAATCTTTTGTTTCCATGTCTTTTTCCCGCAGCTGTACGACAGTAGTTCCTCCTTTTGCTGCTTTTTCGACAACCCAGTCCAGGGATCTGCCCTTTGACAGATCCCTGTCAGTTACAAGATACAAATCCAGGTTTAGTGGCATGGATGAACGTGTCATTTTAGCCTGTTTTTTATTTCATCAGAATTAATTTTATAAAGTGCATCCAGAAATTTCGTCTGGAAAGTGCCCGGAGCGTCAGATTCTTCTCCTGCCATTTCTCCTGCAATGCCCATAATCTGCATTGCTTCTGTTGCAGCAACAAGATAATCCGTGTTTACAGATGAAAAGGTTGCTGTTAAGGCACTTGCTGTACAACCGGTTCCTGTGATTCTTCCCATAAGCGGATGTCCATTCTCTACTCTATGAAGCGTATTTCCATCTGTAATATAATCTATTTTCCCGCTGATGCTAACAATAGCTTTGGTATTCTTTGCAAGTTCTTTCGCTACATCTTTTGCCTCATCAGCCGAAGCTGTAGAGTCTACTCCTTTTGTTGACATTTCAGCTTTTGCTACAGCTAATATTTCTGAAGCATTCCCCCGGATTACCTGTGGATTAACTTCTTCAATGAGGTCTTTCGTTGTGTTTGTTCTTAAACTTGTAGCGCCTGCCCCCACCGGATCCAAAATAATCGGTTTGCCTTTGCTTTTGGCTGCTTTTCCAGCAATATGCATGGCTTCTATCCATCTTTCACTGAGTGTACCAATGTTTATCACAAGAGCTGAAGCAATAGAAACCATTTCTTCCATTTCTTTTGGTTCGTGTGCCATTACTGGCGAAGCGCCAATGGAAAGAAGCGCATTCGCAGTGGGATTCATTACTACATAATTGGTTATGTTGTGAATTAAAGGTGCTTGCTCACGTAGTTTCTCAAGATCTTTTATAAGTGTTTCATGTTCAATCATACGACCTCCTTTTTATTTTATTCCTGTAATCGCTACATAGTTTCCTTGCTTGTAGCCATCTTTTGGTTTTTCTGATTCATCATTGGAGTACAAAGGATGCGTTGTTAATGTTTGTGCATATTTGAAATTCTGAAAACCAACTTTTTTCAGAGCTTCTACTTTTTCAATAGTAGTTCTCCAATTCGCATCTTTAACAAATTCAATTGGATATACCGAATCCGGTTTAATGTCTTTGAGTAAATCATGCTCCCATGTTCCAAGAGTTTTAGCCATATTGTAGAGCATAGCAAACGATCCGTCTTTTGGAACATCGACAACCACAATTTGTCCGCCTTTTTTGAGTGCATAATAGGCTTTTTCAAAAGCAGCATTGATATCGCTGATATAAGATGGAGTTCCATTAAAAAGGATAGTATCGTATATTTCATTTCCAAACTCACCTTCTTCAGCAGTGCCTATGCTTACTTTCATTCCTCTTTTTGTGGCAATTTCTGCCATTGGCTCCGATGGTTCAATACCTTCGTTAATCTCTATTCCGTAATCATTTTTAAGAAAATATTCAAAAAGGCCGCTTCCACATCCAACAGATAGAGTTCTGCCCGGTTTATCTAAGGCATAAGCTACTAATGCTACTTCGGAACGAAGCAGATTCTCATTTTCCATGAACCATGCATCGTATTTTGTTGCATATTGATCGAATGATAGTTTGTGTTGCTTTTGTGTTTTAGTATCCATAATTTTACAAGTTTTTAAATAAAAAAAGCCGTCTCCTTGCTGACACAGGGAAACGGCCTCACTCTTATTTCTATAAATTAAAAATATTTTACTGCGAAGTATTTCCCTGCGCTGTGATTATACAGGTCAGGTTCAGAGGGTATACTCTCAGCCTGCTGGTTGCAAGCACCCCGTA
>CAYFRV010000077.1:9333-10977 GCA_964345495.1 uncultured Bacteroidales bacterium
CATAATTCATTTTTATAATATTTTCGTTATGAAATGGTTATAAATAAAAATATTTTTTTATATTTGAAACTGTCACTAAATCATTTATTAACCTAAAATTTTGAACTATGTTTAAGAAATCTCGCCTGATCAGTTTGTTTTTCGCTTTAGTATTTGTCGCTTCACTTTCAATGGTAAGTTGTAAACAACAACCCAAAAAAGATGAGGGCGAAAAAGAAAAGACCGAAGAAGTAGCAGAAAAAGAAACTGAAAAAAAAGAAAAAAAGAAGAAAGACAAGGAAAAGTCTGAAAAAGCTGATGAAAAAGAAAAAGCTGAGAAATCAGAAGAGAGTGGTGATGATGAGAAAAAGGAAGAAAAGGAAGAGTAATCCAGTTTTATTCTTTTCTCTGAAATCAAAGGAAAAAACGAAGCCCGCCGGAATTAACCGGTGGGCTTCTTCATTTTTCCTATATATCCAAAACTGAAGAAAAAATAATGATTTCTTCCTTTTATTCTTCAACAAAATTGGCTAAATTGAGTTGAGAGTTAAAAGTGTTTATACACTTCATTTTTCATTACTTGTTATTTAAATATCATTTACTATGACCCATTATCCCGAAGAAATCAGTACTCAAAAGCTTTTAGAAAGCCTCGATCAATCGGATTTTGTTTTAATTGATATAAGGCCTACAGCAGCATATAACGGCTGGCCTCTGAAACAGGAAATTCGGGGAGGCCACATAAAAGGCGCTACAACAATTCCTTTAAAGTGGACAAAATACATCGATTTTAAGGATGTACTTAATACTAAAGGAATTACCATTGAAAAGGAGATAGTCATCTACGGTTATGATTCGGAAAATGCTGATTGGCTGGCTAAAAAGCTAATGAAAAGCGGTTATAAAAATGTTTCGGTCTATAAGAATTTTATAGATGAATGGGTTGCAAATCCTGAGCTTCCAATGCAGCGGCTGGAGCGTTATCAGCAGCTGGTGTATCCGGATTGGCTTAACAGCCTTATCAACGGAGAAAATCCGCCTCACTATGATGGAAATAACTTTGTAATTTGTCATTCTCATTATGGGTATGAAAAAGATTATTATGCCGGCCATATTCCGGGCGCCATTCCTCTGAACACGAATGATCTTGAGTCTGAGAAAACATGGAACAGACGGACTCCTGAAGAGTTACAGCAGGTATTGCCGAAATATGGAATTGATAAGGATAGTACAGTAATTGTTTACGGAAGGTTTTCCTACCCTGACAACAGAGATATGTATCCTGGTCAGGCTGCGGGGCATCTGGGAGCTATTCGTTGTGCGGCAATTTTATTATATGCAGGAGTGAAGGATGTTAAAATTTTAAATGGAGGCCTTACTTCATGGGAAGAAGAAGGATATGAGCTAACAACAGACAAAACCGAGATTAAACCACGCAAAGAGTTTGGTGCAAAAATCCCCGGCAGGCCAGAAATTTTTGTCGACACTTCTGAAGCCAGGGAGTTGCTCGCCTCTGATGATGGCGACCTTGTCAGCATACGTAGCTGGGAAGAATTTATAGGAAATGTTAGCGGATATAATTACATCGAAAAAACGGGGAGAATACCCGGGGCTATATTTGGCAACTGTGGGAGCGATGCCTATCACATGGAAAACTACCGAAAT
>CAYFRV010000078.1:0-10966 GCA_964345495.1 uncultured Bacteroidales bacterium
TTGTTTAACGGAATTTCCTCCGTTGTGAAGTCATATTCATTAAAAATGCTGAAGTCTTTTAAACCCGAGCCAGTTAACATTAAAACCACACGTGCGTCATTTTCTATTTTTTCTTGTTCCCGTAATTTTTTTACCGCCTGCAGGGTAGTTGCTGATGCCGGTTCTACAAAAAAGCCCGACCGTGCAAGGTTCAGATGTGCTTCTTTTATATCTTCTTCGCTTACAGACTCTGCCAGCCAGTTATATTTTGCGGCTTTATCGATGATTTCTTTTCCACCCATGGGATTTCCTGTGGTAATTGCCTCTGCAATAGTGTGAAAATTTTCAAAAGGAATTACATCTTCCTTTCCTTTCTGGATGGCTTTCACAATAGGAGCATTATTTTCAGCCTGAACTACAATCATTTTAGGCAGTTTTTGAATAAATCCGGCTTCTTTTAATTCGCTGAAACCCTTGAAAATTCCCCTGATATGACCGCAGGCTGAAGTAGGAACAGCCACATAATCCGGAACTTCACCATTAAATTGTTCGTAAACTTCGAAAGCAGCTAATTTGTAGCCTTCCACACGAATTGGACCATTTCCTGAAACAATCCTGAGTTTTAATTCTTTGGCCATGCTCAGGATTTCTTTTTTCATTTGCGAATAATCCGGGGCTTTTACTTTAATCACTTTGGCTCCATGAATACTCATGGCCATAATTTTTTCTTTAGCTGTATGTTCCGGGACGAAAACGTAAGCTTTAATTCCGGCTCGTGCAGCATAAGCAGCTATTGAGTTTCCCATGTTGCCGGTTGAGATTGTACCGGTTGTTTGCTCTCCCATTTCTTTTGACATTAGCATGCACGCGAACGAACCGCGGTCTTTAAAACTCCATGTCGGATTTAAGGTTTCATTTTTTAAGAAGAGGTTTGAAATCCCGGAATATTCGACAAGCTGTTGATCTGCTCTTAATAGCGGTGTGTTCTCTTCTCCCAGGGAGATCTGTTCATCTATAATTTCAAATGGTAAAAAATCAGCATATCTTTGAAATAACCTATTACCTTTTCTTATCTGAGCTTTTTTTGTCTTTTCTGTTCTTGCTTCCAGGGATTCCCCATTATCTGCGAATTCTTCAATACGTTCAAAAGGATATTCTATTCCTGTGATTGTTGATACAAGTTTTCTGTTCATGACCAATTAGCTGATTTAGCATTCTTTCTATTTTAAAACTCTCCAAATATACAATTAGTATTGGAAATTGATTTCCTTTTCATTTATATATTCTTGCAGCGTTTTATTGATCCAAACGGTGGAATGTTGATCATTTGTAGCAATGTAAATTTCTAATTCTATATTTTCCGGGAGGCCGGTATCTTTCAAAATTTTACGCACCACTTCGGGTTTGGAAAGTCTTAAGTACAAAGAGTGAGTTGCTGATGAATTATAAATACTTGCAAGAAATGTATAGTATTCCTCCTTATTCTTTGGAGCAATGTAAGTAAAATGCATATCGTCAAGGAATGGCTTGAATTCCTCCATTTTTTTTACTAATTGATCGAAATTATACATCGTATTGAATATTGGTTTATTAACAATATACATATTCACAGTCATTCAGTCAAGTAGAAAATTACTGGGGAATTCTGCTTTCAACAAAATATGCGAAGTTCAAAATTCAGGCAATAGTAATATTTATTTGAATTTAATAAAATCAAATATAAACTTAACTAACTCACTTAACTCAATTCCGGTGAAGCAATTTTATTGTGCAACCAGATGATATTTTCTGCCAGTCTTCTGACGACTTTAAGTCCTTCCTCATCACCTTTGATTTCTCCCGGTTCTTTGGCAATCCCTACATTCCAATAGTTTGACCCCGGAACGATCATGTCATTTATGAAGAAGAAATCGTTTATCGAATGAAATGTTGGCATCGTACCGGATCTTCTTGCTACGGCAATCCCTGCACCAATCTTGCGGCTGAGGATTTCACCATTTGCGCGTATAGTGTATCCGCACCGGTCGATTAGTGCTTTAGTTTCAGGAGTCATTTGTGAAAAGTACACTGGTGAAGCAATTATTATGGCATCTGCGTGCTTCATTTTCTGGATATAATCGTTAATAGGGTCATCGTCATAAACGCATTTTTCATCCTTGTTGTCTTTACAGCTCATGCAAGCTGTGCAGCCACGGAGTTTTTGCCCTCCAAGTTGAATAAATTCGGTTTCGGCTTTGTTTTGATGAAACAAATCAATCATTTGGGATAACAAGTAAGCTGTGTTTCCGTTTTCGCGAGGACTGCCGTTAAATAGTAGTGCTTTCATCTGGATAAAGTTTTTTATAGTTTAAGCTTTTATTTATGGATTCCGGGATGATATAAAAGCAGATCATTGTTGCTTTTTAGCGTGGTTTATTTTTTCACTGATGATTTTTTCTACATCCGGATGTTGGTATGCTTCAAATTTGTTTAGTAAGGTGTTTATTGAATTTTCAATAATGAGCATTCTTTTATTTTCCTTATTCAGAAATCCTTCATTCACCATATTTTCCAGAAACATATCCAGTTTGTCGTAAAAACCGTTGATATTCAATAATCCGACAGGTTTATTATGTAATCCAAGTTGGCCCCATGTTAGCATTTCAAAGAATTCCTCCATTGTGCCAAAGCCACCGGGTAAAGCAATGACTGCATCCGATAGCTCATGCATCTTAATTTTTCTTTCATGCATGGTATTTACAAGGATCAATTTGCTGATTTGTGGATGGGCGATTTCTTTTTGTTTTAGAAAATCAGGCAATATTCCTGTGACTTTGCCATTTTCACTTAACACACCATCAGCGACCGCACCCATCAATCCAATTTTTGTACCTCCGTAAACCAATTCAATGTCTTTTTTAGCAAAGCTTTTCCCGAGCTCGTAAGCTACCTCTTTATACTCGCTGTTATTTCCCATGCTTGAACCACAAAATACCGATATTTTCTTCATTCTGTTTGCCCCTCTTTTCTGGATTTAATTTCTTGTTTTTGCTTCTCGTATTCATTATCGTCAATTTCACCCTTTAGGTAGCGGCTACGGAGATGATTTAAACTCGGGCTTCGAAAGTTTCTCTTATTTCTTTTCCCGATTCTTCTCAGAAAAACCCATATAATAAGCAGGATGATGATCAAAAGTAACATCCAGCCCATTTCATCTAAAATTTCAATTTTATCAAGCATTTTTTTATACAAATTTAATAATTCACTGCAAATGATGAATTTTAAGTTTGGTTTAGATAATTGGCGTTAACTCCGGAATATAAGGTTGATTAATGAATTATCAGGAGTAGAACAAGAAATTTATCCGAAAAAAATCATTAACGTTTTGTATTTTTGAATCTAGTCTGATATGAAAAAAAATATTGAATCTTAGTCGTAAGAATAATTAATGAACTATATTCGGTTTACATTCTTTAATAATAATTATATGAGATATTTTATTGCTTTTTTTTGTATCTTTTTTTTAACCTTCTCCATGTTTGGCCAGAAACTTGAAGAAAAAATATACAAACCCAGGATCAAGACAGTGCAGGTACAAAAAAAAGGAGATAGTCTTGCCCCTCCTGTAATTCACTTAAACTCCAATAGCCAGGTGATTTTAAGCTTTGATGAACTTGAAACAAACCCTCAATCTTATTCCTATAAACTAATTCATTGTGATGCACAATGGAATCCTTCAGGTTTGATGGAGCATGAATACCTTTACAGTCAGTTTGAGGCAGAAATTCAGTATACTAAAAATTCAATGAACACCATTATTCCCTACACGCATTACCGGGAGAGTATTCCTAATGACAGAATGGAGCCTTCTATTTCGGGAAATTATGCAATCCTGGTTTATGAAAATTATAATCCCCAGGACACAGTACTTGTCGCTCATTTTAGAATGACTGAAGGCAAAGTTTCTGTTCGGGCAGAAATGGAACGTATCAACGAAATGTCCCCGGAGAAGCCAAATCAAAAGCTAAATTTTTCAGTGAATACAGGTTCGTTTTCTATTCAAAATCCCTATCAGTCCATAAAGGCATTGATAAAGCAAAATGGACATAACAGCCGGTTTATCAGCAAGGTAAATCCTTCCTCTTTTCGGGGAAACGAGTTAATTTATCAAAATATGGAAGAATTAAAATTCAAAGGAGGCAATGAATTTTACCATTTTAACTCTAAGTCAGTGGAATTTGCGGGAAAAAATGTAGAAAAAATTGATTTTCTTCAAAACAGGTTTCATTTCAAACTTTCATCTGATAAAAGCAGGAAATATAAAGATTACAAACATAAAAAGGAATTGAACGGAAAATTTCAAATAGACAAGGAGCGCTCAGATTCCCCCCACCTCGAAGCTGATTATGTTTACGTTTATTTCACATTGAAGGATAAAACCCCGGAGATGAGTGGGGGTAAGGTTTATGTTACGGGAGAGTTCAACAATTGGAAACACACAGAAAAATCGGAAATGAAATACAATTTTGACCAAAAGGCTTACGAAAATCGTATTTTGTTAAAGCAGGGATATTATAATTATAAGTATGAGTTGGTGAATGATGAGGGTGTTCAGGAAACTTTTTACTCAGGAAATCATGAACAAACGGAAAATGATTATGAGATTTACATCTATTATGAGGACAGGTCAAAAGGGTACGACCGTTTAATTGGCCATACCCTCTATAATTCTTCAAATATCGATTATTAACCTTCAAAAACAAGAGAATCGGCGGAAACTCCAAGTCCTTCCAGTGTTTGATTGACGTCTTTTGTCATCTGTGGCGTACCGCATACATAAAAATGTTTATTCGTATCTTTAATGTGCTGTTTTAAAAATTTTTCATCAATGTGGCCGTGATGATAATCCGGATTTTTTTCGCGGGTTAACGTAAAGATCACATCGTCACCTAAAATTTCTCTCAATTCATTTTCAAGAATAATGTCATCCTTTGTTTTATTGGAAAAGAACAGTTTGTTTCCTTCAACTTTTCCTTCTTTCTTCAGCTGTCTGAAGATAGCTATAAATGGGGTGATTCCCGCTCCGCCGGCAATAAAGTACCCCGGCCCTTTATATTTGATCGCTCCCCATGGGCCATTTATAATTAGTTCATCTCCAACTCTTAGATGATCCATTTTATCAGTGACTCCATGCACATTGTTGTATATTTTTATGATGAATTCCAGGTTTTCATTTTCGTTTAATGAAGTAAAAGTGAATGGGCGTTTTTCTTCTTCCATCCCTGGTTTGTTAACAGACACTACAGTTGCCTGGCCGGGTGAATAAGTTAATCCTGCCGGTTTTTCTGTAATGAATTCTTTTACATCGTGTGTGATTTCTTTTATGTCCAGTATTTTTACTTTATGATCCATGGCTTTTATTTTTTAATTTACTAATTTATTATTAAAAGAGTATTACACGAATGATGGCTTTTTGTTTTATAGATTATGAATATAAGTTAAACAATATTTTAATGGAAAGCGAATTCGTCAGTTGCCGAACACGGTGAACCTGATTTTCAGCAACTTTTTAGACAGCTTCGGGATTCTCACGGATTTTATTGTTTCATGTAAATTAATCTTTCTCAATTATTTCGAACTCTACTCTTCGGTTTTGCTCTCTGCCCTTTTTCGTGGAGTTTGTTGCTACAGGCCGGTTTTCACCATACCCTGCTACCCTGATTCTTTCTTGCTTGATTCCTTTTTCAACCAAGAATTGTTTTACTGATTTAGCCCTGGCCAGAGAAAGCTTTTTGTTGTATTGTTTGGAGCCCGTGCTGTCTGTGTGCCCTGCGAGTTCAATTTTTAGGGATTGGTATTTCTTCAAAAACGAATAGACCTGATTGAGTTCTCCTTTTGAACCTTCTGTAAGCTTTGACTTGTCGTGCTCAAAAAATATATTATTCAGGCGCGCTTTCGCTCCAATGCGAACTTCTGATAAATAGATGTTTCGCTTGAGAGAATGGGCTCCAGGGTGTTTTTGAAGGTCGATGTGAATTCCCGAGGGAATATAATCTTCTTTTCTTGCTGTTAAACGATATTTTCTGCCCCGTTTTAAGTTAAATGAAAAGTTCGTTTTTGACTGAACTGAATCCATTCGATGATTGCTTTGCATGTCATAACAATCAACGTTTGCAGCTATGGCGCTGCTATCTTTTGATCTTAAAATTTTGCCCATAATCCTTACCTTTCTTGGGGCATCTCCTTCACCGAACAAGTTAACAATTTCCTGTTCCTCATAATCAGAAACATTGAATTGTATTTTGCTGTTTGATTTTCCTCCTTGTGAAGGTTTAAAACCAATCTTTATTTTTCCTTTCTCTCCGGGTTCAATTTGATTTTCTGGAATGATTTCTTCAATTGTAAATTGATTTTTACCGGAGCCCGATAATTTCAGATTTTTAATTTTTAGTTGGTAATCCCCCGTGTTTTCTATTAAAGGGAGCGTTGTCTCTGATTTTTCATTTATTTCCACCTGCCCAAAGTCATGTTGATGGGTTAAAATTCGGTAACCGGGTTCAATAGCGGTTCCTTTGATTTCCTTTTCGATTGATTTTGTGTCGGATGAAACAGAAATTTGCGCCTGATAATCACCTCTTTTTTCAGGAGCAAATTGCATTTCCACCGGAACGGCCTCGTTTGGAGAAATAGTGAAGTCTCCTGCAGGCGATATCAATTGGAAGGCATCTTTGTTCCGGCCAGATATGCTAACATCCTTAACATAGACGGGATGGAGTTCATTATTCTTAAAATAGGATTCGATAATTGTATCAATAACTTTTCCGGTTTGTTGTGGGTGAAATTTAATATCGCTGATTGCAGGTAAAGGTGAAATAATGCTGAAAGGCTTATCTGACATATCTTCCTTAAAAGGGCTCTTCGTTTCAATGCCCCAAACTTTTATGTTTTTTTCTTTGTCCGCGGAAATAATTCTATTGCCGGAATGGTCAAAAAAGGCATTAAGAAACCGGTTACCCTGTGCAAGTTTTTTGTATTCTGCTAATTCTCCGCTTTTTGTTGAATATATCCGAAGTGTTCTGTCTTTGGAGGTTGTTGCAAAGAATTTGCCCTCGGGGCTGAAAGAGACAGTGAATACTTCGCCGTTGAAATCATCAATAGTTTGAATAAGGTTCCCGTTGTTTGCATTCCATATTCTAACTGTGCTGTCTTTACCGGCAGTAATTAATTTTTCACCATCCGGACTGTATTCTACATCGTGAACCCAGCTTCTATGTGCCAGAATACTCATCACTCTTGAGTATGTTTTCATGTCCCAGATTTTAATTCTCTGATCGTCGCCGATAGATGCAAGTTGTTTTCCGTCAGGGCTGAGAGCAATGTCCATGATCCATCCGGCATGGGCTCTGAAACTATAATCGATCTGTTTTTCTTTGATGTTCCAAACACGTATTGTTCCATCATCACCGGCAGTAATAACTTTTTTCCCGTCTTCAGAAAACAAAGATTTATTGATTCCCCAGGTATTTTTACGAAATATATTTTTTTCCTCCCCGGTGGATATATTGAATATTTTTGCCGAACCATCATCGCTGGCCGTTACAATTAAATCGTTTTCCGTATTATCGGAGATATCATAAATCCATTTATTATGTGCGCTGAAAGTTTTAATATGCTCCCCGCTATTTCCTTCCCAGAGACTTAAACTATGATTGTCATTAATGGTAAGAAAAAACTTGTCTTTTTTTATAAAATGTGCTCTGTGTGCTTTATAGTTTCTGCCTCCGGGGCTATATAAAAAAGATAAATGTATTTTTTCCCTGTTTTTTTCATTAGGGCTTACCCGTATACGATTTTTTGTGCCCGGTTGAGGAGGGACTTTCCAGCTTGTTTTTAAACCATCTGTTTTAGAAACCGCAGACCATGTGTTTCCATCATCATCTGAGAAAGCTAAAGAGACCGTATCATTTGCGGTAACTCCTTCCCATGATATAGTTGTATCGGTTCCGGCAGTAAAAATTTCTCCTCCGTTTGGTTCGGTTAGTTTTAACAGAGATGAACCCGGGGAGGCTCCTTTTGCTTTTAAGTAGATACCGGTTGCCGGACATTTGTTGTTTTTTATGGAAAGGCGTGTGAAGCCTGCGCTAATAGCTTCTTTATCAAAGCCAATATTGATGGAATGTTTTTCTCCTTTATTGAGATTTTCAGGGAGGTTTTGTTCCGGTAAGAAGAAACTACTTTCTTTATTAAACTCAAATTCTTCAATAATAAAGTTGCCATTTTTAGCGGCTAATTCGACTGTTTTAAGTGAATCCTTATCCGGAGTGAAAGATAAATATTTGGGTGTGGCAACGAGACGATGAATACGGGCAGCATTTAAGGTGTATTCTTCCCTGATTTGGTGTTGGTTGATCGAAAAAGAGGCTGAAACCTTTTTACTGCAGCCTGCATTGCTGCGCCATTTGATTGTACCAAAGCTGGTGGATTGTGACGTATATAAAATTTCCCTGTAAATTTGCTTTGCTTTCTCTGCAGAGTTGACCTTTTCGTAGCTTTTTCCGCCCGTTTGTTCAGCTATTTCTTTTAGAATTACGGGCATTTCCATTTCAATAGTAACCGGATATACTGTGATATCGTTTTTGTTTGCCTTTTTTATGATATTCGCTTTATCTCCTTCGCCTAGTCCATCTGTAAGAAAAATAACTATTTTTTTGTATTCGCCATCAGAGGCAATGTTTAATGCACCTGCATAGGGCATTGAAAATCCCGAATTATAATTTGTGCCTCCTGCGGCATCTAATGAATCAATTGCTTCGGTTAGTTTTGTTTCTGAATAGGAAAAGTCCTGATTTAAATAGTTAAGATTGTCAAAACTTGTTATGGCACATTCAGACTGTTCCAGCGGTAGCATTTTTACGAATTCTTTTCCGGCTTCCTTTGCTATGTGTAAACGTTTTTGGTTCATTGAATGGGAAACATCAAATGAAAGCACGATAGAAAGCGGTTGGGGTGAAGTTTTCTGAGGAGGGTGAATGCTTAGGAGTTCTCCTGATTTTCCATTTTCTTCAATCTTGACAGACTTTTTGTCTATGGAACTTATCTGATTCCCGGAAGAATCACTCAACAGAAAATTAGCCGTAACAACCGGAAAGTTCTTTGCATCAATATTAAATACTCTGAAATACTGAGCTTCTGATTGAATCGTAGAAGAAACAAGTAAAAGCAAACTCAAAAGGGCCGGAAGTGGAATTTTCGGGTCTACTAAAAAACTGATGAGGTGTTGGATGAGTTTTTTCATTACCCATCAAAGGTAAAAGGATATTTTTAAAAAATAAAGTATTGGAACTTGCCATCAGAATGATTGACTGCAAATAAACTAAATCTTTAATTAGATCAGCCCGTCGACTTCACGATTTAAACGGTCGAAAAAATTCGCCATAAATTCATGACGTTCCTTAGCAATTCGCCTACCCTCGGTAGTGAGCATTTTGTCCTTTACATATTGCAGTTTGATAAGAAATTCGTTGTATGCTGTATCTTCCTCCGAATAACGTTCAACTTTCGCCGGATCAATATCTTTATAGTGGAGGTGCGCCCCGTTTTCGCCCGCAAACAAAAACGCTCTTCCTATTCCAACGGCACCGATAGAATCCAGCTTGTCAGCGTCAAATAAAACTTTTGCCTCGGGAGTTTGCGGTACTTTGTTACCACGGAACCGGTGTGCTTCAATGCAATGAGTAATCTGTTCCGTTTCCTCAGGGTCAAAGTTTTCGTTTTTTAGTATTTCAGCAGCCATCTTAGCCCCTAATTCAGCATGACAGATCTTTCCATTAGATTTATCTTCTTCTGTTCTTCCTATATCATGCAAGTAAGCAGCTATTTTAACAATTTCAGTGTTTGCATTCTCTGTTTTTGCAATATGTTCAGCAAGGTCACAAACGCGTTGGGTATGATCCCACCGGTGACTGCCTTTGGCATTTAGAAATTTATTCTTTGCTATTTCGTTAATTTGCGATATTTTTTCCATAGTTGTATTTTGAGTGCACGAAAGTAATGAATTTAAAGCACATTATTAACTTATAAGCTATTTTACTGCTATTTTTTAAACGGTTATCCTTCTATTTCAAGCGATAAATAAATTGCATTGAAAACGGCAAAAAAAACACTTAATTTGATTTCCCGTTTAATTTATAAACAATGGAATTTCCTGAAATAAAAAGAATTAGCAAGCAATTGAATGATGTGCTGCGAGGAAAAAGGTTCGTTGATATTACCTTAAATGATCAAAATGATAAATTGATCAAATGGGGGTTTGTTAATCTTCATAAACATGATATCGTTGGTTTAACGATAGAAGAAGTTTTTCCCCGTGGGCTATATGCAATTGTAAGATTTGAAAAAGGTGAAAATCTTGTTTTTGGGGATCTTATTGGCAAAATTTTATACCATCCCAATAAGAGCAGGCTCCCAAATAAGTATACTATATTGTTCTCTGTTTCTGACAAGTCTTTTCTGTCTTTACAGGTAGACCACTATGGCTTTGCTTATGCGATGGATGATAATGCACTGAATAAGCATAAATATTTTGGGAAACAGGGGTTAACACCAAATGATGAGGCTTTTTCCTATGGTTATTTTGAAGATGTTTTGTCAACATATTCACGGCATCATGTAAAAAAGATTCAGTTTCTTCAGAATGAGATCAGTGGTTTTCAAAATGGCTATTTTCAGGATATTTTGTTGTGTGCAGGCATCTTGCCTTACCGGAAGATTTCAAAGTTAACAGATAAAGAAAAAACGAAACTGTTTAAATGTATGGTTGATATCATAAAAAACGCTATTGAACTTGAAGGAAGCACAGATGAAGTGGATATTTTTGGTCATCCGGGAAAATATAAGAGAATGATTGGAACACGAATAAAGAACCGTATATGTCCGCAATGTGGCGATGTATTTGTTGAAAAAAACATTTTGGGTTCACCGTCATATTTTTGCATGACTTGTCAGCATT
>CAYFRV010000079.1:0-10842 GCA_964345495.1 uncultured Bacteroidales bacterium
GAAATTTCTTAATATTTCTAAAAGAGGGCAGCCTTATGGGGTTGTCCTCTTTTTGTATATCGAACATAGTTAATAATATAAGAAACTGAAAGTCTCTGCATGTGCGGAGCTGATAGGAAATATTAGTGATTGGCAGGGGCGTTGCAGATGACCGCAAATTTGAAAGAAGCCATAAATAAAACTAAAAGCCTGATGCACAGAAATATTGGTAAATAATTTTCTAACATTCCGTCTTGCTGCATACTCATTCTCACCTACTACTAGCTCTGCCACTACTACTGCGCTCTTTGCGCATTCCATTGCGCACCTTGCGGTTATTTTTGATGGTCATTTTGTTTTTAAATTTTTGAGTTGTTTAATTGTTTAGGAGTTTAGTTGTTTAGACGATTACTATTTCTTTGTGCTAATAGCTAACAGCCAACAGCCTATTACTTATTAGATAATTGATGCTGATTTTAAATTTACCTCTACTTCAGAATTTGCTTGTTTTCATATCTGTTTGCTGATGTTTCATGCTTTCCTATAAACAAATTATTCACTAGTTATTAACATTTGTTATCGAAACTCCTTGATTATCTGATAAAATTGTTACAGAATCTATTCTTTCTTTACTTTATAGTAATTATAGTTGCTATTTTTTATTAAAAATTAATTAAATTAGCATACTAAAGAATTTTAAATTTTAACCCTAAAATTAAATTGTATGAGAAAACTAACCTTTTTGTTAACATTTTTGCTGTTTGTCGCCTTTCAGGCATCAGCACAAATGCAGATCACGGGAAAGGTCACCAATGCAGAATCTGGTGAGCCAATCCCTGGCGCTTCCGTTGTAGTGAAAAGTCAAACTACAATTGGAACAACTACAGACATGGATGGTAATTATACTTTGGATGGTGTTCCTTCAGATGCTGAAACGCTTATTTTCAGCTTCGTAGGTATGCAGGAAAAAGAAGTTGCCATCAATGGAAGAACAACAATTAATGTTGAATTAGCTCCGGCTGTAACAGAAATGGATGAAGTTGTTGTTGTAGGCTATGGTAGCAGAAGTAAGAAGAACTTGACATCATCTGTAGCTAAAGTAGACTCCGAAGAAATGAATAAGGTAACTGAGATGTCTATTGATGACGCTTTATCCGGTCAAGTAAGTGGTCTTAATGTTACTCAAAACTCAGGAGCTCCTGGTTCAGGTACTTCTGTACGTATTCGCGGGGCAACAACAGTTTCCGGCTCCAATCAACCTCTTTATGTTATTGATGGTGTCCCCGTTGTAAGTGAAACGGTTACAACCGATAGCTATGGAGGACAACAGGGAAGTGCATTATCTAATATAAACCCGAATGATATCGAATCTGTAGATGTCTTGAAAGACGCTGCTGCAGCTGCGGTTTATGGTGCCCGAGCTTCAAATGGTGTTGTTCTTATCACAACTAAAACCGGGAAAAAGGGCGATTTTAATGTAAACCTTGACATGTCGTACGGAGTTAAAAGCGCAACAGATAAATATGAGGTAGCTCCAGTAGGTGAATATTTTAAATGGGCGGATAAGGCTTTTTCTGTTACTAACCCTTTGTCATCCCTTTGGTCTTATTCGCAGGGTTGGGTTGATAACCCTAATGCCACCCCTGAAACTTCCGAAGATTTGAACAATTTGTATAACGGAAATCTGGATGCTTTTGATAGAGAAGTTACGAATTATCTTGAAGAAGTATACCGTGATAACGTACCTGTTTCTGAACTTAGCTTAAGTGTTCGCGGGGGAGATGAAAAGACTACCTATTATTTAGGCCTTTCTAATTCTAAAGAAGAAGGTACTGTTGTAGGCCAGGATTATGACCGTAAAGGTGTTCGTTTGAATATAAACCAGGATGCATCAGATTGGTTAGAATTATTTGCTAAGGTAAATTATTCAAAAGAAGAAGTAAATAGAATTAATAATGATAATAATATTTACGGGGTCTTATCAACTGGTTTATTAGAAGCACCTGGCATACCCGTTTATGATGAAAATGGAGATTTCACCACAGATGGTTTCCGGTATTCCAATCCTGTCCAAATGGCTCATGTTGTTGACGGAGTTACAAATAATGATAGATTAAATGGAAGTGTTGGACTTGAAGCTGATATTATTGAAGGTTTAAGCTTTAAAACTAATTTGAATCTTGATAAATTAAGCTTCCGCGAAAGAAGATACATTCCTAAAGAAACATCCTGGGGAAGTGTTTATGAGGGAAAAGGCTTTGTAGCAAGTGATGTGTATGATAAATGGTTGACAACTAATCAGTTAAATTATATTAAAGACGTTGGTGAGTTAACTATAAATGCCACCGGCGTTTTAGAATTCCAACAATACACAAGAACCTTCAACTTCTCGGAGACAAATGTCTTTGCCGTATCTGATTTACGTTGGCCATATTCAGGTTCTGAAAACGCAAGCGATAATGGAAATCCAGCTTCACAGACAGAAAACAGACTTTTTTCATTAGTCGGTAGGGTTTCATTAAACTATTCGAATACCTACTTATTGGATTTAGCAATGCGTTCAGATGCATCTTCTAAATTTGGTGAAGAAGAAAGAACAGGTTATTTTCCCTCTGCCTCTTTTGGTTGGAAAGTTCATAATGAAAGCTTTTTTGCAGTAGATGCCATAAGTGAGTTAAAGCCAAAAATTAGCTGGGGATTAACTGGAAATGAGTCAGGTATAGGTGATTTTAGAGCCAGAACGCTTGCAACAGGAAAACCTTATGCAGAAGCTGCCGGGCTACACGTAAATCAATTAGGTGATCCTGAATTATCTTGGGAGAAGACAACTCAGATCAATACAGGTATTGACGTTGGCTTATTTAATGATAGAGTATTATTTGAATACCAATACTATAAAAAGAAAACTACTGATTTGCTTCTAAATAGACCTATTGCTGGAAGTACAGGGTTTACAGGAGTTCTTTCCAATATCGGAGAAATGGAAAATATTGGACATGAGTTTTCATTAAATGCAACTATATTAGACGGTGAATTTTCCTGGACAAGTACACTTAATGTTGCAACATTACAGAACGAAGTAACAAAATTATATCAGGAACAACCAATTGATGCAGGTTTTGTTAGTCGTGTTGCAGTGGGAGAACCACTGGGAGCATTTTATGTGTTTGAAACCACTGATAATGATGGAGATGGTACTATTCTTGACGAAAACGGAGATGTGGAATACAATGACAGAAATGGAGATGGTGTAATTAATGATGATGATAAATATTTTGCCGGAAGCCCAATGCCTGATATTAGTGGTAATTTCCGTAATACATTCTCATATAAAGGTTTTTCATTATCTGCGAATTTCAATTTTAAATCCGGTAATGATATGTACAATAATACCCGTGCTTTTGCCGGAGCATCAGGTGCTGCAATTTTTAGTAAACTGGAGGATGAAATAGACGATTATTGGACCGAAGAGAATACAAATACCAATACTCCACGTCCAGCTACCGGCGGAGCTCAAGCCAATAACAACCGTGATTCGGACCGATTCGTTGAAGATGCTTCTTTTATTAGACTTAGGAACGTTACCTTGTCCTATACAATCCCTAAAGATGTGTTAGGCAATGTTGAAGCCAGAATTTTCGTAGGTGGCGATAATCTTTTATTGTGGACGGATTATTCTGGTCTCGATCCTGAAATCAATGCCTTTGGTGCTGCTAATGTCGCCACAGGAACGGAGTTCTTATCACAAGGATTAACTAGAACCCTCAAAATAGGTGCTAACATTACATTTTAATTTTTAAAACAGAATATTATGAAACTAAAAAGTATATTAGGAACATTAATTTTATTTTTCTTCATCTTTAATGGATGTGAGGAGATAACAGAGACAGAGCCTCGGACGGCTGTCCCTGCTGATCAGATGATTACGGATGCCAAGTCGGCTGAGAGTGTTATGAACGGTGTTTATAGCGCTTTACAGGCGGATGCTGCAACAACTGTTTATGGTGGTTATGCACGAATGTCTGATGGTGTATATGCCGATAATGCCGATCACACAGGATCATATCCGGATATTGCTGCTCTTTGGTCTAATGATGTTATTTCAAGTAATGCTTTTATTAATGATTTTTGGAATGGACATTTCTTAGTTATTTATCGTGCTAATAAATTAATTGATAATTTAGATGAATTAAGTGAAGATCAAATTGATCCCGATGTGAAAATTTCATATGTAGCAGAAGCAAGATTTCTTAGAGCTCTTATGTATTACAGGCTTGCTAATTATTTTGGTCCTGTGCCCTGGATTGACGAATCTTTAAAAGGCGATCTTTCTAATAAAGATCATCCACGAACACCATTGTCAGAATTACAGAATAATATTGCTGACGATATTCAATTCGCAGAGAATAATATCACAGACATGGGAGCTCCTTTTCGAGCCAGTATGGATGCAGTTATGGCTTTAAAAGCTAAGTTTAATCTTTGGATTGAAGATTATACTACTGCTCTCAGTGCTGCAAAACATTTTGAATATTCTGGTACTTCACCAATAGGCGAATTACATGATTCCTACGCAGGACTATGGAATGAGACTGTTACTAGTGAGGATATTTTCAAAATTAGATATTCAAGTAAAGATAACAATAATCTTGCATGGTTCCTTAATACCGCAGGTAGAGGAGAAGTCCTGGCCTCCACCTCTTTGTTAAATGCTTTTGAGGCAAATGATGCAAGGATGAATTTAATCGCCAGTGATGGTTCTTTCCTTAAATGGGATGATGCTACAGGTGGTGCTGATGAACCGTATATTTTCAGACTTGGCGATCTTTATTTAGTCTTAGCTGAAGCTTATGCTCGGAATGGTAATTATACTGATGCTGAACGATACGTTAATTATGTGCGTCAACGTGCTGGTTTAAGTCCAATTACAGTTGATGGATCAAATTGGGAAGATGTTATATTACAAGAACGCCGTGTTGAGCTTTATATTGAAGGTCATCGTTGGATTGATATTAAGCGTTTTGGCGTTGCTGATGATATCATTAGTGCAAAGAGTTCTGTTAGTTTTGGAAGTATAGAAAATAAGTATAAACGCTGGCCAATACCACAGAATGAGATTGATGCTAACGAAGAGATCAATCCTGAGGATCAAAATTCTGGATATTAAACGATAAGAGATAATTTGAGGGGATAATATTTTATTATTCTCTTAACAACAAACTTTAACAAGAAGAGACTATCTAGATTGTGTAATATTTAGATAGTCTCTTTTTTATTTGAAAAATTAACCGGCGATGATTACAGGAAGGAAAATATATATTTTCCCCTTTTAGTAAATCCAATCACAGATACTTTTTCCTGTTTTTTACTTAGAAATAAAAGCTTTGTTTGTGGTTTCAAAGGAAACCCTTCCTTGGCTTTCTCGCTGCCTTTTAGAATCCGATCGGCTATATAATAATTGGTTAGGCGCATTCAGAAGAAAATAAGCTTTTGTTTATTAGACTGTTACGGGCTTGTGCGATGATTTATTACACCAAATTCACCTAAAATTTAAGAAAATCGAGGTTATAATTCATCGACCTCTGAATAAAAACTAATATAACATTAAATAATTCTGATACAAATTATGGAAATTAATGTGTTTGCCAATTATATGCTGCATATTCCCAGTGCTTTCTGCCACTGCCGAGTGCATACTCATTAGAAAACTGATGGTAATTTTAAAATTTACCTCTACTTCTGAATGTGCCTCAATAGAAATTCGATAGTCATTCGGTTGTTTCGCGTTTCTTTGTTCCAATAGCCAATAGCAAACAGCCAAAAACAGCCTATTACTTATTAAAAAATTGATGCTGATTTTAAATTCACCTCTACTTCTGAATCTGCCTGGTTATGTTTTGGCAATATTGAACGAAAGCAGGTTCCCCTCATTTTAGGAAGAGTTTTAGCGGCACTATTTCTTTTTTATCTTGGGAGCTTATATGTTAAATGCATTCACAAGAATGTAATATATTGAATTACAGGTATTTATCAGTAATGTTATGAGTGAAATAACCCGGTTATAAACAATAACCGGGTCAATAATTAGGAACAATTTTAAATAATTTGACTATTAGGCTATATTCTAAAATGATTTAAAAAAAAATGCCACAGATGATATTAGCTTATTTATTTAACCTATCCTGTGTTTATTATTCAGACTATAAATCTAATGCTTCTTTAATCATATTATTCAGGTCAACAAAATGGTGATACTCAACCCCTCCTTTATCTTTTTTTAAGTGTGGCTGGACAGCTTCCCGTATCTTAACGAGATTACCTTTTGCAATTGCTTGTAGATCATTATTAATATCTTCATTTTCCTTAAAGTATATTAATCTTTTAACAAAAGCTTTATGTAGATTACGGCGAAAAATATTTATCTGCGGCCTTTTAGAATTAAATTCTACAAATATCCCTTTTCGTAAATTGTTTACCATATCAGTTAAAGCGTAACTATTAAAACCGGATGCCTCTAAGTCCATCATACGGTTAGCCGTATTTTTGTTTAACATAGAATACAATAATTGCTTCTGATATTTGGAAATCTTCTCTGAAATACCATGCATTCCTATTCTAGTTATAATATCGTTTTTAGTAAGGAAATCTTGTGTTTTAAATCCATGTTTTAGAAGATAGTCAATAGCTTCCTTTTCTTTGTCTATTGGAGTTGGTTTATATAATTCCGAAGATTGGCCGTAAGCCCAGTTATTGATTTCAATTCCCCCTGCTAGTGCCGCCACATGCTCCAATTCTTGGTACATCTGGCTCAAAAGTACCTCATACATATGTTTGAGTAGTTTATAATCATCCTCATTTTCTACACAAGCTTCGACTAAATAATTTGTAATGTATTCAATGTTCTTTAACCCATAATTAGTGGCTTTAATTGGATCATCTCCCAAATCTTCTGTTCTGGCATGAGGGTCTCCCATCCCTTCTAAACCTCCTTCTCGGCCTGATCCAAATCGTAACATGGGATTATCTTCCTGTCTGGCAGCAATTTTATCCAATAAAGGTTTATCTTCTTCTGCAGTTTCCGTTTCTTTAAATTCTTTGTAACCCCATTCAATGGCAAAATAATCATAAGGCCCTATAATTGGAATAGTAGCAGCGTCATCGCCGGGTTGAGCTATATAATTGAATCTGCCATAATCCATTATGGATGCTTCTATACCATATTTTTCAGTAAATTCTGAATCTCTGTATTTTTCAACCTCATAATAAGAAGATGATTTAAAATTATGCCGAAGTCCCAGTGAATGGCCTACTTCATGAGCAACTACATAACGCAAGGCTTGCCCCATTAGACTATCCGATAAAGGCAACTGCCTGGCATCCGGGTCACTAGGTGAAGCTTGTACAAAATACCAATCACGAATCAATTTCAATACATTATGATAAATACGAATATCAGCTTCAAGAATCTCTCCCGACCTTGGGTCTTCAACGTGTGGTCCATAAGCATTAGAGATAGTTGAAGGTAACCAACGGATAGTTGAATACCGTACATCCTCTGCGTCAAAATCCGGATCAGTTTTTTTACTCGGCGCTACTTTGCTGATAATAGCATTTTTAAAGCCAGCAGCTTCAAAAACTGGTTGCCACATTTCTATACCTTCGGCAAGATATTTTCGCCATTTTTCGGGAACACCTCTGCCAACATAAAAAACAATAGGTTCTTTTGGTTCACTCACTTCCATTGTGGGGTCTTTTTTCTCAAGCCTCCATCTTCTGATATATTTCGTTTCTTTTACATGATGTTCTTCGCTGCTAAAATCCTGATGAGTACCGGCGAAAAAGCCAACCCGTTTATCAAAATAACGGGGGCGCATTGTCTTATCAGGTAATTCGATCATACTGTGATGCAATTCGACTGTAACTGCACCTAAATTCGGGTCATTAGTTTTAGATTCGTCACCATTTTCTTTCTGTGATTCAGCTTTTAATTCGTAAGTTGCTAAAACTTTAGTTTCGATATTTTGAGCGAAAACTTTAGAAGAAGAGATAAATGTTCTTGATTTGTCAATACCTTTAGCTTCTAATTGTTTCTTGGGACTAAACTCTGGAATATCTTCATTGAATAAATCAGTAACATTGATTATAGGATTTCCTTCGCTGCTGTATGTTTCTATTTTAAAAGATTTAATGATTTCTTCAAGACTGGAAGCTTCGACAGCGATTTTTTCAGGAGTTCCTTTTTTAGCTCTTAATAAATGCTCAACATTCCTAAGTAATATATGATCCTGGAATTTTTCCCATTTGACGACTCGCCTTATAACTTCAGTTCCACCATAACCAAAATTAGTTTGAGTTTTGGATAATTGCGTTAACCACAAAAATTGTTCTCCCAGCTTTTTTTTATCAACTTCGTAATAAAGTTTATTTTCAACTTCATAAACTGTGAAGATCCCCTCTTTGGTTAAGGCAGAATCAGGAATAACGTCTTCAAAATTCTTTTTTTTTGCTTCATCTTCGTTTGAAGATTTGTCATTTTTCTGAGAATTGGCTGTATTGCATAATATAAAAAAAGATAGAAATAAAAATACAATTCGCCTTACTTTGGCCTTTTTCATAAAATAAAAAAAAATTAGTTAATAATATAATATTGGATGCTCTTTGAAAAGCTAAGTTTAATTCATTCATACGTAAAATTGGAAAAGAAACCTATATCTGCGAAAATTCTGAGGAAAAATAAAACTTATTCTAATAAAGATTGCATCTTTTTTTTACAATTTTTTTTACTTTTAGTGCTTATAAAAAAATATACGTTATGAAAAAACTATTACCACTGATTGTGCTAATTGTATTAGCATTCAATACTTTTTCTCAGCAAAAAGTACAAGAGGCTCCATTAAACACAGATTTTGTTGAATACATGGATGATGGATTTGATAAAAAGAACGTAAAAAACGGCCTTATTCCTGCACCCTTTAAACCAAAGTTTGAAAATTTTTATAGAGAAAAGAGAAGAAAAGAGATATCTGCAATACCTTCCAGTTATGATCTCAGAGATAACAATAGAGTTACCTCGGTTAAGAATCAAGGTAATTATGGTACTTGCTGGACTTTTTCGGCATTGGCTTCTGTGGAATCCCGTTGGCTTAGCCTGACGAGCAAATATTATAATTTATCCGAAAAAAATATGGCCACGTGTAACGGTTATTTAAATGGGATAGATGAAGGAGGTAATTCCTATATGGCTGCCGCTTACTTAACCCGGTTAGACGGTCCCATAGACGAAGGTGTTGATCCTTACAATTCACTTACCGATACTTCAACTTGTAATAGTTCTTATACTCCCGTGGATTATTCTACTGAAGTAAGATTTTTACCTGACGATATCAATGAGGTTAAACGGGCAATTATGAATTATGGTGCTGTTGCTACTTCAATGTATTCAGAATCTTTCAATGATTCTGAATTTTATAATCCGGATACCTACAGCTGGTATTATTCGGGTGATAATCCGGCAAATCATGGTGTTACCATCGTAGGATGGGATGATAATAAAAAAATAACAGGAATACCAGGCAGTCCGGATACAGAAGGGGCCTGGATCATAAAAAATAGTTGGGGTTATATTTCTGGTGATAATGGTTATTTTTATATGGCTTATGAAGATACCAGAGTTTTGAATTCAAATGCATTATATCCGGTTAAAAAATCGAATGAAGCAATTGATTCTCTTTATATGTATGATAAACTTGGAATGGTTAGTTCTTATGGGTTTCAAAATGATACAGCTTATGCGCTCGTAAAATACGAAGCTCCTGCCAAAGAGCACATTACAAAAATAGGTTCTTTTATTAATACGTACGGTGCCAAACTTGACATTGAAGTATATGATGATTTTGATGCAGAATCTCAGACATTATCAAATATGTTGGATTCTTCTTATGGATTGAATGTTTTGTATCCCGGTTATCACACATTTGATATTAATGCCGATGTTACCGGTGATTTTTATATTAAGGTAAAGTATGTTACTCCTGATAACAATTACCCCATACCGGTTGAGGTCGCTGTTTCCGGTTACTCTGATCCTGATATTCAACCTGTAGGTTATAACTGGGTAAGTGAAAATGGGAGTGAATGGAAGCAATTAGGCAGCGGTAATTCAGATTACGAAGCAGACCTTTGCGTCCGTGCCTATACAAAACGGGATGAGGTACAGGCACGTTTTTTTAGCAATAAAGAGTTTGCTTGTCTGAATGATACTATAACTTTTCACAATAATTCTACCGGTGCTATTGATAGCCTGCACTGGAATTTTGGTTCCGATGCAACACCGGCTGACACATCCTTAACCGATTCTGCTGAAGTTGTTTATTCGACATCTGGAGGGAAAAATGTAACCTTAGAAGCATATAATGAAGGTGTCAAAGTTGATAGTACCACAATTCTGGATATCGTTATAATCGAAGAGGATTTGCATATATTTTTCAATCGGGAGGAAGTTAATTTTGGAATGGAGACTGAAAATGTTATTCGGGTTTATGGTGAAGCAGGTGAATATATCTGGAAGGATCAAACTGGTTTAAATTCAACGAATGGAGCTTTTGCAACATTGTCATATAGTGGAGATTCTGAAACATCCTTTACTTATAAAGTTACCGGGGTAAGTGGCTCATGTTCAGATAGCGATTCGATAAAAGTAACATATTCTCCGACTCCGGAAAACGATGATGTTTGTGATGCGGCAGAACTTAGTCCCGGAGAGAACGGTCCTTTTGACAACAGTAATGCAACCGTACAACCTAATGAACCTTTACCGGAGACTACTTCTTGTGAAGATTCCTTACAATGGTGTGACGAAGGTGG
>CAYFRV010000080.1:0-5770 GCA_964345495.1 uncultured Bacteroidales bacterium
CTAAATTCTTTGTGCCAATAGCCAACAGCTAAAAGCCAACTGCTTATTATTTATTAGAAAATTGACGGCAATTTTCTAATTTACCTCTACTTCTTTCTTCCCGGATTTTTATTGATGAATTCTTTCCAGCTTGTGTATTTCTGGCCTGAAGCCGTGATTTTATTGTTGTAGAAATGACAAACGGCTGCTGCCAGGCCATCTGAAGCGTCCATTTTATCGGGCATTTGCTCAATATGAAACATTTGTTGAAGCAAATAAGCTACCTGTTCTTTTGAAGCGTTGCCATTTCCGGTGATGGCTTGCTTTATTTTTCGCGGTGCGTATTCGAAAATGGGTAGTGAATGACCTAGTCCTGCCGCCATGGCAACCCCCTGAGCGCGCCCAAGTTTTAACATGGATTGTACGTTTTTTCCGTAAAATGGCGCCTCTAATGCAATTTCAGCAGGATGATAACTTTCTATGATTTGGCTCACCCGGGTGAATATTTTCTCCAGTCTCAGATAATGATCGCTTATTTTACTTAGCTCAATAACTCCCATGGTGATGAGCTCCGGCTCTTTTTTATCTTTTTTTATTAGCCCATAGCCCATTGTTGTGGTCCCCGGATCGATACCCAATATTATCATTATTTCTGAGGGTTTTTATTAAGCTTTATCATTTCCTTGCGGTAAGAAGGCCCAAGCACCGGAGCAGAAGCGGACGGAACGGATTTATTGTGCTTAAATGAGCCTGTTTCAATATGATTCAGGGCTTGCTTTAGGCTTGCTTCTTCAGGGTCACCGAATTTTTTCGTAATGTCATCTGTTTCTTCCACATCTACAGGTATTCCGTCATAGTAGTCGGCAACTTCATTCGCATTGGCAATTCTGAAACACACCGGCACAAATGCATAGTATTCTTTATTGTCATAAAACCCATACATGCCAACTGGTTTTCCGTAAGTTTTCTTACCTATTGTGTAGACTTCTTTGTAAGGTTTCAGGCCATTAATCAATGCTTCACTTGCGGAAGCCGTTGATCCTGTGGTGATAAAATAAACCTTTGGAAGCGACCAGTTTAATGATAAGGAATCCTGTTTAAAATAATGGTAATTATTTTGATCTTCCTTCTTATCGTTATGCATGATTTGGGCAAAAATTTCATCTATGTGGTTGTCATCAATAACATAATCACCCACTTCATTCGCCCTGCTAAGCATACCCCCGCCATTGTATCTTAAATCAATGATTATTTCATCAATATTTTCCTGCGAAAAATTCTGAAAAACTTCATATAATTCCTGCGATGTATTTTCAATAAAACTATTTAGCACCATATAACCAATTTTTTGCGAATTTTGCTCAATGATGCTGCTATGAAGAATGGTGTTTTTCTTTATCTCTTCCACCGTGAAGGTTTGCTCTACAGTGTCACCTGAAGGGGAGTGATAAGCTAAAAACGTATTGCTTTCTCCAACTTCCGGGTTTCCTAACAATTCATTTAAATGTTTTTTTGAGGTAATTTCTTCTCCATCAACTTTGTCTATGATCCAGCTTCTTTTAATTCCTGCTTCTCTCAGGGGCGATTCTTCGTAGGTGAAAGTTATTCTTACATTTCCCTCTGCATCACTGTTGTAGCCAAAACCATAACCGGTAAAACTTCCTTCCTTGTAATATTGTTCGAATTTTTCCACAGTTGTTATATAGCTCCAATAGTCATTTTTGTAGCGTACTTCTTCCAGCACTCCTTGAGGATTGCTGTATTCTGACGGATCAATTTCAGGCATTTCATCATACCATAAATACCAGCTTTGCATTAATTCATAGAAGCTTTCGGCAGCATCTTTTTCAGGCGATTCAACTTTTTCTTCTTCACAGGAAATAAGAAATGCTAAGAGTGCCAAAAGTGTTGATATAATAATTTGTCTAGCGCGATTCATATTTTTTTCTTTTCTGATTTGAAATTTCTTGTGTAATAATGCCGGAGATAATGAAAATCAGACCAATTACCGTGGTAAGTAAAATGGTTTCTCCGAGTACAAAATTAATAAATATTAAGGCAAAAAACGGAGTCAGATAGATAAGATTGCTTACATTCGCAGTAGTAGGGGCATGCTTTAATGCTTTCAGCCATAGTACAAAAGTTATTCCCATTTCAAACGCACCCACATAACCACATGCCAACAGACCGTTTAACGAAGGCACTGAGGTTCCCACTAACGTAAAATGAACCGGGATGATAAACACAAGGGCAAACAGGAAATTCAAGAACAGCTTAGCCACTTCATCTCTTTTGTCCTTAACATTTAACAACCAGAATAACGACCAGATTATTGAGCTCCCTACTGCAAGTAAAACACCAAGGGGCTCGGCAAATTTCAGATTAAAAGGATCGCCTTCGGAAGAAATCAGATAAACGCCTATAAAGCTTATAAATAAGGCAATAAAGTTAACCGGCCTGATTTTTTGTTTTAGAATTAGAATTGACATGAATACAAGGACAATCGGCCACGTGAAGTTCAGCGGCTGAGCTACTTGTGCAGGAAGCAATGAATAAGCTTTAAGAAGAATAAGATAATAGAGAAAAGGGTTTAAAAAACCAAGAATGATGGAACTTATGTACTGTCTTCGTGAATAAGTAAAAAGTTCAGAAACCCTTCCCTGCATCAATAATATTGCGAAAAGAATAATTAATGTGGTGACAATTGAATAAAACAGAAGTTCAACAAAGGAAACATGGCTGAGGGCAATTTTAAACGCTGAAGGAATAGTTGCCCAGAAAAGAATAGTTAGCCCGGCGAAAAGATACGATTTATTCATGGTTTACTGTTTATAATCCGTTTTACATAAATCCTTTTTCCTTAAAGATAAGTTGAAATGTAAATAAAACATCAGAGAAATAATAAAAAAAGCACCGGAAACTTATGTAACCGGTGCTTTTTCGAGAAATTAACGAAACGCTTAATAAATGTCTATTTTGTAAGGAATTCGTGCCTGAATACCCTGCATATCTTTTACGTTTTCAAATTCACGGTAATATTTATAACTGTCGCCCATTTCCTTTTTAAGGACAGAAGCCTTTACATTCCCTGTAAATTCTTTCATAAGCTGTTCAAAAGGATCTTTTAGTTCAGGTAATCCGATTGTCCTGTATTTTTCTATATCTGCTTTTTCTGCAGCCAAAGCAACGGCCTCTTCAAGTCCGCCGTAAAGGTCGATTAGGCCGATGCGTTTTGCATCTGCTCCGCTCCAAACTCTGCCTTGTCCAATTTCATCCACTTCTTCGGGAGTCATATCTCTGCCTTCTGCGACGTGATTCACGAAAGTTTCATAAGTTTGAACAATTTCGTCCTTAATTATCTGTCGCTCTTCATTTCTCATTGATCTGAAAGGAGAGCCGAGATCAGCAAATTTATGTGTTTTGGCAACATCAACATGAATGCCCAGTTTTTCGTTGAGGAGTTCTTTGCTGTTGAAGAATAATCCAAATACCCCAATTGAGCCGGTAATTGTGTTTGGACTGGCCATTATTGTGTCGGCAGGCGCAACGATATAATATCCACCAGAAGCTGCAACATCACCAAGAGATGCAATGAAAGGCTTCTCTTTAGCTGCCAGCTTAGCTTCTCTCCAGATAACATCAGAAGCCAAGGCGCTACCTCCTCCTGAATTCACTCTGAATACAATGCCTTTTACTGAAGAATCCCTGCGGGCTTTACGTATTGCTCTTGAAATTCTGTCTGATCCAATTGTGCCTTCTTCTCCTTCGCCCATCATTACTGAGCCCATTGCATAGACCACTGCAATTTTGTCTTTGGCTAAACCTGTATAGTCTTTGATTTTTGGGGTTTTTGTATATTTAGGAAGTGAAACAAACTGAACTTCTCTTTTGTCGGTTTCTGACTTTTCTTTTAATGCTTTAAGTATTTCATCTTTATATTTTAACGAATCAATAAGTCCATGTTTTACCGCTTCCTCCGGCTTTCTGTGCGTTAAATTGTTTGTTAGCTCATTAATCGTTTCCACATCAATTTCCCTGGCTTCTGAAATGCCTTCAGCCATGTGATCCCACAGAGAGTTCATGTAGGTGTTGATTTGTTCCCTGTTTTCCGGGCTCATTTCATTTTTGGTGAATGGCTCAATAGCGCTTTTAAATTTTCCGTACCGGACGATTTGTGGTTCAACGCCTAACTTATCCAGCGCTTCTTTGAAAAACATGACTTGTGATTGAAGTCCTGTCATGTAGAGTCTTCCTGTTGGATTCATGTAAACCTTATCTGCCACGGAACCCAGATAATATGCTGTTTGAGTGTAATTGTCACTATAGCATACGATGAATTTTTCGCTTTCTTTAAAATCGAGGAGCGCTTCCCTGATTTCCTCGATGGTTGCAATCCCTGCCGGGATCGAAGAAAGGTCCATGTAAATTCCTTTGATCTTGTCATCTTTTTTGGCTTTTTCAATATTCGCCAGGATATCATTCAGTCCAAGGCTTTTTTCGGGCTTAAATGAAGTGAAATTGAAATTCTCAAATGGATTTTGAGGACTTCGATCAGTGATAATCTGGTCTAATTCAATCTTAAGCACTGTGTTTGGTTTGATTTCCACTGTTTTGTCTTGTTTTGAAATCATTGACCCGATAGACGCAAATAGAATAATAAAGAAAATTGCGCCTGTGATAATGACACCTACGATTGTGGCTAGTGTGTATTTCAGAAAGCTTCTCATAATTTGTTGATTTTTGTTGTTATTTATGTATTCAGAAATTTTTAACGTTTAATGCAAATGTATAATGTTCGGTTTAAAAAAGAAATATTTGTTATGTTATATTGGTTTTTAAATTTTGATATAAATTACAACAATACGATTTTTTTTGTTTTTATGCAAGCAATGATATTAAGAATCAACTAATTATGAGCAATGTTTTTTTATTATTCGGAAGCAATCTTGGAGATCGGTTCAACATAATTGATGATGCCATAGATCGAACACAAATGGCTATTGGGAAAATAGTTAAAGCTTCGTCTATTTATGAATCCGCCCCATGGGGGTTTGAGCATAAAAATAAATTTCTAAATAAGGTGATTATTCTAAATACTTCTTACTCTCCGCAGTCGATATTAGAAACGATTCAGGAAATTGAAACAAAACTTGGAAGGATTAGAAATAACACCCGAAACTACAGTGGAAGAACAATTGACATTGATATTCTTTTTTATGATGATTGGGTTATGAACGAAGAAGATTTAAAAATTCCCCATCCACTGCTTCATAAACGAAGGTTTACGCTACAGCCGCTTGTAGAAATTGCACCGGATTTTAAACATCCGGTATTAAATCAAACCATGCAGCAATTGCTCGCGGTGTGTCCTGATAAGCAAGATGCAGTGCGAGTTTCGAATGATGGTAGTTAAGCCTGTTACGAAGTAAAGAGAAAGAATTGGAAAAACTTGCAATAGAACAATAGATAATAGATGTTAGATGTTAGATGGATAGATGGTAGATATTAGATGTTGGATTCGATGACTGTTCAACTCCTTCATTAGTCTCGTAGCCTTTACCCAGGTGCTTTCTGCCAACTAATTTATTCCGGTTGGGTTGTTTAATTGTTTAGGAGTTTATTTGATTCAACGGCTACTGTTTCTTTGTGCCAATAGCCAACAGCTTACTACTTATTAGAAAATTGATGGAAATTTGAAATGGAGCTTCTGTCCAATCCCCCATTTGATAAAGGCAGTTTAATCCTTTGAATAGCCTAAACTTATCAGACTTACCCTGCAGTTTTCGCAATT
>CAYFRV010000080.1:5870-10826 GCA_964345495.1 uncultured Bacteroidales bacterium
TTTAATCCTTTGAATAGCCTAAACTTATCAGACTTACCCTGCAGTTTTCGCAATTTAGTAACTGGTTAATACACGCCTCTACTGTGGCGCCGGTTGTAATAACATCGTCAACAAGCAGCACATGTTTGTTTTTGAAATCATTTTCATTTTTCAGGGCAAAAACATCTTTTACATTTTGCCAACGGTCAAAACGTGATTTTTTCGTTTGGCTTTTATTATTCAGTTTTCTGTAAAGCGAATTGTTTACTACAGGAGCTTCGAATACTTCTGATATTCCACGGGCAATCCATTCGCTTTGATTATACCCTCGTTTCCTTTCTTTCCTCGGGTGAAGCGGAACCGGCACAATCGCGTCAACTTCTTCAAAGGTGGTATTCATAAGTTCCATGGCCATTTTTCTCCCCATCTTTTGACCGATGTGTTTTTTTCCGCGATATTTTAAATCATGAATAAGTTTTTGATAACGGCTACCTTTCATGTAGAAGAAAAAAGCTGTAGCCTGCTCAACTATTGTTCGTCCCCAGAAAATTTGTTCCACCGGATTGTCAGACTCCTGATGAAACATAGTTTTGGGAAGGTCATATTCACATTGTGAACACATTAATTCTTCTCTGCCGCCCAAATCATTTCCGCACGTAATGCAAAGTTTTGGGTATATGAGGCTCGTAAAGTCCTTTATCAATGAAGTAATGAAGTGTATCATATACTGTGTTCTTATTTGTTCAGTATGATATCCGGATATTGAAACCCGGATAAATTTTAAGCTTGTAAACCATCCAGGGCAGAGGGGTCAAAACTTTTCTGTTTGGTGAAATCAATACAATTCTGCCAATCCTCCTCATACATCTTTGTTACTTTTGTCAGGTCTTCATTGGGGATCAAACTTCTTTTATTTGCTGTTTTACCTGGGATGAGTTTTGCTGTATAGAGAATTATGTGACAAAGGAGCCATCTTGAGCGGAACTTTATATAGTGCATGGTCTTTGTTTTTGCTTTTACTTTATCAGACTTGAAAAGTTTTTTACCCACCGCTCTTATAATTAATAATTGTTTGTTTGAATAAGATTTATGAGAGGGTTTCAGAGAGATTTTTTCTTCATCAAAAGTTGTACCTGTATAGTTTGCTATTCTTTTGATGAATTGAAGGGGATTATTTTTTAGTTCATCGTGAAACAGTACAAGGGGTTTGTGATTGAAGTGTTCTTCGATAAATTTCAACTTAGGATAAAAATAAACCTCTTCCTTTTCCCAATTTCCTTTGTTTTCTGCTAAATCCAAAAATTCATTAAATGTTTTATAGCCCCCGTTTTTTACATATCTACGATATTGAGAGGCGATCCAGCTTTCATTTTTTCTCAGCACAATTATTATTCGTGCATCGGGGTCAAATTCCGCCATTTTTCCCACTTCATCATAAAACTGCCGGTCAAATTCCCTCGAAATGAGATATTTTTCCGCCTGTGTTTTTTCTATGATTTTTGGATATTGGTTGTATTTGGTTCTTTGAATGTAATGAATTCCTTTAAGTTTTGGAAATACTTCATACTGCAGATAGGTAGAAGCTGTCTTTCCCAGCCCTACGTGAAAAAATATTTGAGGTTGATTTTTTTGATTCATAGGTTGTTAATTGAAATATGTTTACTAATTGATGCAAATTTAAAGAAATTCCTTTCTTGCCCAATCTATTTTGATATTACGGGCTATTCTTTTATCATTTTTACTTATTTGTCGGCTTGTTTAGGAATCTATTCGTTGGATTATATCTTTGATTTATATGTTTTGGATAGAAAATAAAGATAAAAATTTTGCGTTTTGAACATAAGTTCATTATATTTGTACCTGTAAAAATTAAAAAAATAGGAGGTAATTATGCCACGAGGAGATAAAAGCGGTCCAATGGGACAAGGTCCTATGACAGGAAGAGCAATGGGGTATTGCGTCGGAAACGATGCACCCGGTTATATGGAAGGACGACCTGGTCTTGGTATGGCAAGAGGATTTCGCGGAGGAAGAAAATCCGGAAAGGGACGAGGAATGGCTATGGGACGCAGGATGCACAATGCTGCCCCTTTTGAAGAAGACCTCGCTCCTACGAAGGATGAAGAGCGAAATTATTTGAGCCGACAAGCCGAGCGGTTGAAACGAACATTAAAAGAAGTTGAGCAGAGGATCAATGAACTTGATGAAGAATAATTAACTTTGAAAAAAAATTATTCTCGTGTCACCAAGACCAAAACGTTTTAGAAAATTAGGTAAACCACCTGAATTAAAAGGTTTTAAGCCGATGGGAGTGCCTCTTTCAATGAGTGAGTCCATTTCTATACAGTATGAAGAATACGAGGCACTCCGATTGGCTGACTATGAAGGGTTTTCCCATCAACAGGCAGCTGAGAAAATGGATGTTTCCAGGCCTACTTTTACAAGAATATATGAGAAGGTCAGGCAAAAACTGGCAAAAGCCTTCGCTGAAGGAAAACCGATGATTATAGAGGGAGGTGATGTGGAATTTGATAAGCAATGGTATCGCTGTTGGGAGTGTAATAATGTTTTTCATGTTCCAAAGGATCAGAAACCAATCTGTACTTCATGTAAGGCTGAAAATGCAGAACATCTTAATGAATCTGTTAAGCTGTGGAGAAGAGGAAAAGGTTGGGGCAGAAATCAATCACAAGTAAAAACCGGAACATGTCTCTGCCCAGAATGCGGAAACGAGATAGATCACTCCAGGGGGATACCCTGCACAGATCATCAATGTCCACGTTGTGGCGAACAGATGATTAGAAAAGACTAGGGCAAA
This sequence comes from uncultured Bacteroidales bacterium, assembly GCA_964345495.1. GTDB lineage: Bacteria > Bacteroidota > Bacteroidia > Bacteroidales > UBA12077 > JAGXLC01. The sequence continues at coordinate 8,668 of CAYFRV010000080.1, forward strand.
ACCGTTGGTTGATGATTTATTGACCTTTAAACCAATTATGATAGAATAAATTAATTCAAAACTATTTAATAAAAATTTGATAATGATGAAAAAAATAGCAGTACCCGTAATAAATGGGATATTATGTAAACATTTTGGACATTGCCAGGAGTTTCACATTTTTGATGTAAACAATTCACAAATCTCAAATTCAGAGGCTAAAACTCCACCTCCACATGCTCCCGGAGTTATTCCTAATTGGTTAGGAGAACAAGGTGTAACAGATGTTATAGCTGGTGGTATGGGACAACGGGCCATTGATATTTTTAACAGGCAAGGAGTGAATGTCTTTGTCGGTGCCCCTGATAAAGCGTCCGAAACTGTGGTAAAGGATTTTCTTTCAGGTAACCTGGAAACTCAGGCTAATATGTGTGACCATTAAAAACCCTTTAACGCAGTACATTATTATGGATCCGAAATGTTTATTTTGTTTCTCAAATGCATTTGAGAAGTTGCTTGATCAGCATGTAGATGATACAGATGAAAAATATAAGTTAAGTAAACGGTTTTTTGGGTTTTTATCGGAGATTAATACGAATCAACCCACCCCTGTCATAGCACGTGAAATTCATGCAATGATAAGGGAATACCTCAAAAACCCGGATCCATACAAAAAGCACAAGGAAAAGAGCAATGAACAGGGGAAGGCACTTGTAAATGACTTAAAGTCTAATGTGCATAAATCTTCTGAGCCTCTTATGCTGGCTTTGCGTTATGCTCTCGCAGGTAATATCATTGATTACGGCCCGGGACACGATTTTGATATTGAACAGACGCTTCGGCATCTCGAGAATGCAGATTTTGCCGTTGATCATTCGTATGAGCTGACAAATCAAATTAAGAATGCCGAAAAAATACTTTACTTAGGAGATAATGCAGGAGAAATTGTGTTCGATAAACTGTTTATTGAAACCATGGATCATCCGAATGTAACTTTTGTCACACGCGGATCACCCGTGATAAATGATGTTACACTAAAAGAGGCTGAAGAGGTTGGAATGCAGGATGTGGCAAAGGTAATAGACAACGGATATGATGCGCCTTCTACAGTATTGAAAATGTCGAAAAAGGCTTTTTTAGACGAATTTGAAAGCGCTGATCTGATAATCTCTAAAGGACAAGGAAATTTTGAAGGATTGATGTATGAAGATGATCCAAAGCTCTGGTTTTTGCTAATGGTCAAATGTCAGGTAATAGGGAGCCTTTTGGGAGTGAAAAGAGGTGATATTGTAGTTAGTAATAATCAAAAATAATGAATTATTTCTCACCTTAAAAAATAAGTTATTATGAGTGATCACAAGATAGGTATTATTATATGCGGCAGATATCACCGATGTGGTGGTGGAAAGTGTTTTAAGTCGATTAGAGAAAGGGAAGGAGCATTCGATATTTATAGTAAAGACGATACAGTCGAAGTCATTGGTTATACAACTTGTGGCGGATGCCCCGGAGGAAACATCGAATATGTCCCTGAGGAAATGGTGAAAAACGGAGCCGATACGATTCATCTTGCAACCGGTATGGTTGTTGGTTATCCGCCTTGTCCAAGAGTGGACTATTTTAAAAGGTATATTGAAGAAAAATTCAACGTTAAAGTGGTAGTTGGTACGCATCCTATTCCTGAAAAATATTACCAGATGCACCAAAAGCTGAAAACATGGAATAGCAATTTGTGGCAGGAGCTTATTCGACCAACGTTAAAAGATGAAAAGACGCGATTGGCATACAATTAAAAAATTTTTAAATAATTACAAATATTAAATCTAAATAAAAATAACATTATGCAAAATACAGACGTATTAATTATTGGAAGTAGTGCAGCCGGTTTAGCTACCGCTACTTCCGGGAAAAATAATTATCCTGATAAAAAATTTATGGTCCTGCGAAAAGAGGAGAAAGTTATGGTCCCATGTGGAATCCCCTATATTTTCGGTTCGCTTGAAAATTCGGATCAAAATGTTTTGCCAGCCGGTGCAAAATTTGATTCATTAGGCATTCATCATCAGATAGGGGAAGTTACAGAAGTAGACAGAGAAAATAAGATTTGCACATTGACTGATGGCCAACAAATACAATATGAAAAACTGGTAATAGCAACCGGTTCAACCCCAAAAATTCCC